>NZ_WVTE01000023.1:0-17889 GCF_009939605.1 Rhodococcus sp. YH1
CACACCGCCACCGGAAAGGCGAACTTCGTCGTCAACGACCTCGACTGGGTACCGGTGCCCGAGGGCCGGCTGATCCTGCAGACCCTGCGCTCCCACGATCAGTACAACACCACCATCTACGGCCTCGACGACCGCTACCGCGGCGTCAAGGGCGGCCGGCGGGTGCTGTTCGTCAACGACCGCGACCTCGAGTCGTTCGGCTTCGCAGCGGGCGACCGGGTGGACCTGATCTCCGAATGGCCCCGCCCCGACGGCACCGTCGAAGCGCGCCGCGCCGACGACTTCCGGCTCGTCCCCTACCCCACCCCGGTCGGCAACGTCGCCGCCTACTACCCCGAAACCAACCCCCTGATCCCGCTCGACCACGTCGCCCGCAAGTCCAACACCCCCGTGTCCAAGGCCGTCACCATCCGCCTCGAAGCCCACACCCCTCGGCGCGAGGGAGCCGCGGCACCGGGCACGGCGCCCGGCCGGCCTTCCCCCCGATCACCCGGGCGAGGCGAACTCGTCGATCGGAGCGCCGCATGGGACGAGTAACCACCCGCACCCGCATCACCCGCATCCACGCGAACCGACAGTCGACACGCCCGGATACCGTGGTCGTCGAAGAGCCCCTCGAACTCCGGGTGAACGGCACCGCGCTGGCGGTGACCATGCGCACCCCCGGCTCCGACATCGAACTCGCCCAAGGCTTCCTGCTCACCGAAGGCATCGTCGGCGACCGCGGCGACATCGCCGCGATCCGCTACTGCCACAGCACCGACGAGAACGGCCGCAACACCTACAACGTCCTCGACATCGACCTCGCCCCCGGCGTCGCACTGCCCGAGACCGGCATCGAGCGTAACTTCTACACCACCTCCTCCTGTGGGGTGTGCGGCAAGGCCTCCCTCGACGCGATCCGCCAACGCACCCGCCACGCCCCGGCCGACGACCCCGTCGTCGTCGACCCCACCTCCCTGTCGGGCATGCCGCACACCCTGCGCGAGGCGCAGAAGGTGTTCGACCGCACCGGCGGCCTGCACGCCGCCGGCCTGTTCACCGCCACCGGTGACCTGCTCGCCTTGCGCGAGGACGTCGGCCGGCACAACGCCGTGGACAAGATCGTCGGCTGGGCCACCGAAAACCACCGCATCCCCGCCCGGGGAACGGTCCTGCTCGTCAGCGGCCGCGCCTCCTTCGAACTCGCCCAGAAGACGGTCATGGCCGGCATCCCCGTCCTCGCCGCCGTCTCCGCACCGTCCTCACTCGCCATCGACCTGGCTGACGAATCCGGGCTGACCCTGGTCGGTTTCCTGCGCGAGGACACCATGAACATCTACACCCACCCTCATCGAATCGGGGTGTGAGCAATCCGCAGGGTGCCCGTCCCCTCCGGGGAGCACGTGAAGGCCGCCGCTCCGCGCTCGTCGCACGGGCGCGAGCGGGCTGTTGTGGTGGCGAGCGGGCGGTTCCTGAGCCCTCCCCTCGCGGTTCGCCGCGAAATCCACCCGCTCGACGCGGGATGTACCCGCTCGACGTCCCGGGTGCTCGCCATTCAGCATTCGGAACTGAAACGTTCGGAACTGCAATAGGGTATCGGCTGCACTCCCGCTGGGCATCCGAGGTTCCGTCCTCGGATTCGAGAACCCGAGGACGAGGCATGACCGACGCAGTGGACGAGACGGCACGGCTCGCGAGCACCTTCGACGACGCGAGCGGCGACTTCGACCGGCTCACCCCGACGGTGTGGGGCCCGGCCGGGCAGGCGCTGGTCTTCCAGCTCGGGCCCGGTCCCGGCGCGACGGTGCTGGACGTGTGCTGCGGCGCCGGCGCCTCGGCGCTGCCCGCCGCCGCGGCGGTGGGACCGACCGGCCGGGTCCACGCGATCGACGTCGCCGACGAACTGCTCGAGCTCGGCCGGCTCGTCGCCGCCGAGCGGGCGCTGCAGAACATCGACTTCGTGTGCGCCGACGCCACCACGTGGGAACCGCCGTCCGCGGTCCCGGAGGCCGGGTACGACGCGCTCGCCATCTCCTACGGCGTGTTCCTGCTGCCCCACATGGACACCACGTTCGACCGCCTGGTCGGCCTGGTCCGGCACGGCGGCCGGATCGGCGTCACCGTGTGGCGGGCCGGCGCGATGGAGGAAATCAGCGCGACGCTGTTCGACGTCGTCGGCCGCCGCAACCCGGCGGTGGCGGGCCGGCCGTCGCTGCGCGACCGGACACCGCTGCACGCGATCGATCTGCCGCGCACCCTCGAGGCGTGGCTCGCGGCCGCCGGCACCCACTCGGTGGAGGTACGCACCCTGTCGAATCTGCTGCCCGCCACCGAGGAACTGTGCTGGACGTTGGTGACCGCGACGGGCCTGCGGGCAGCCCTGGCCGGGCTCGACGCCGACGCGGTCGCCGCGGTGCGCGCCGAGTTCCTGGCGGCCGTCACCGAGCGCGGCATCCACACGATCGACGCGACGACCCTCGTCGGGACCGCCACCGTCCGGCGGCCCCCGGCGACGGTGTGACCGGCCGGAACGACCCGGATGCACACCTGAGACACTGGACGGCATGACCTCCGCTGCCTCGTCCGACGACCGTCGGTATGTACTGTCACTGGGCTGCCCCGACGCCACCGGCATCGTCGCCCGCATCTCGACCTTCCTCGCGGACGTGGGCGGCTCGATCGTCGAAGCCGGCTACCACGCGGACCCCGACAGCGGCTGGTTCTTCACTCGTCAGGCGGTGCGCGCCTCCTCCATCCCGCTCGGCCTCGACGAACTGCGCGAGCGGTTCGCGACCGTCGCGGCGGAGCTCGGCCCGGAGACCGAGTGGACGCTGCAGGACACCGGCGAGACCAAGCGGGTGGTGCTCCTCGTCAGCAAGGAGGGCCACTGCCTGCACGACATCCTCGGCCGGGTGGCCGCCGGCGAGCTGAACGCGGAGATCTGCGCGGTCGTGGGGAACCACCCCGACCTCGAGCGGGTGACCCGCCGGCACGGCATCGACTTCCACTACGTGTCCTTCCCCAAGGACCCGGAACAGCGCGGGCCCGCGTTCGAGCAGGTGCGCAAGCTCGTCGACGTGCACGATCCGCACGCCGTCGTGCTGGCGCGGTTCATGCAGATCCTGCCGCCCGAGCTGTGCGAGCACTGGGCGGGCCGGGCGATCAACATCCACCACAGCTTCCTGCCGTCGTTCATCGGCGCACGCCCCTACCATCAGGCCTTCGCGCGCGGCGTGAAGCTGATCGGCGCGACGTGCCACTACGTGACCCCCGAGCTGGACGCCGGCCCGATCATCGAGCAGGACGTGGTGCGCGTCGGTCACGCCGACACGGTCGGCGACATGGTGCGCCTCGGCCGCGACGTCGAGAAGCTGGTGCTGGCCCGCGGTCTGCGCTGGCACCTCGAGGACCGGGTGCTGGTGCACGGCAGCAAGACCGTCGTCTTCAGCTGACGTCCCGTTCCGGGGCGCGCCCGTCACCCGACCGTGACGGTCCGGCTGTGCCAGCCGGTGGCGCCGTCGGGGATGGGCGGGCGACGCTGCTCGTCCTGCACCCGGCCCTCGCCGTCCGTCGCCCGCACCTCGAGCACGTGCGTACCGGGCGTCGCGTCCCATCGCCACGTCCACTGCCGCCACGTGTCGAGGGAGTACTCCTCGGCGAGCACGGCGTCGTTCCAGGGGCCGCCGTCGACCCGGACCTCGACGCGGTCGATGCCGCGGTGCTGCGCCCACGCGGTACCGGCGACGATCACGGGCCCGGGTTCGAGCCGGCCGAACGCGGCGGGGACGTCGATGCGCGACGCCGTCCGGACGGGGGCCTTCTCCGCCCAGCCGCGCCGCGTCCAGTAGGCCTCGGCCCGGTCGAAGCGGGTCAGTTCCCAGTCGACGACCCACTTGGTGGCGGAGACGTACCCGTACAAGCCCGGCACCACCTGCCGGGCCGGGTATCCGTGTTCGAACGGCAGCGGCTCGCCGTTCATCGCGACGGCGAGCAGGGCGTCGCGGCCGTCGAGGACGGCATCGACGGGGGTGCCGCAGGTGAAGCCGTCGACGCTGGTGGACAGGAGCATGTCGGCGTCGGGGCGGACCCCGGCCCGCGCGAGCAGGTCGCTCATCCGGTATCCGATCCAGCGGGCGTTGCCGGCCAGGTCGCCGCCCACCTCGTTGGACACGCAGGTGAGCGTGAGGATCCGTTCGACGGGTTCGAACGCGGCCAGATCGTCCCAGGTCAGCGTCACCTCCCGTTCCACCATCCCGTGGATGCGCAGGCTCCAGTCGGCGGTGCGCAACCGCGGCACCCGGAGCGCGGTGTCGATGCGGTAGAACTCCGCCGGTGAGGTGAGGAAAGGGGTGGCCCCGGGGACCGTCACCTCGGTGCCGGCCGGCACGGATGCGGCGGGCCGGGCGGGCCGCGGGATCAGGAACCGGGCGCGGTCCTCGACGGCCCGCGTCAGCCGGTCGGTGAGGTACCGGCCGGTCGCGCCGGCGGCCACGGCCACGGCGGCCGCGGAGCCGACCACCGTGAGGAACCGCCGGCGCGGCCACCCCGACGCCGGGGTCGCCGGCACGCCGTCGCGGACGTCGGATCGGGCGAGCAGCCGGATGGAGTACTGCAGCAGCGCCGCGCCCGCGAGGGCGCCGACGACCGTCGGCAGCGCGGCGACGGCCGTGGCGCCCGGCCGGCTCAGCGCCGCGTACACGCCCACCGCGGCCAGGGCGAGGATCACGAGGCCACCGCGCGGGCGGCCGGGCTGCTCGAGCAGCCCCGCCCCCACGGCGAGTACGGCCAGGATCACCGACATGCCGATGAACAGCGCCGGCTTGTCGGACGTGCCGAAGGTGTCGATCGCGAACTCGCGGGCCCACGCCGGGGCCCGGTCGACCGTGGTGGCGCCGACGGCGTAGAACGGCGACGACGCGGGCCCGATCAGCACGGCCAGCAGTTCTCCGACGCCGAGGACCACTCCGAACGCGATGAGGCCGGCGAGGGCGCGGGCCGCGCGGTGGCGCGCCACTGTCATGGGTCTCCTCCCGGTGGACTACACCGAGGGTTCGGCGCCGCGCCCGCCGCGGATGGGACCCTCAGGCGCCGGCCGGCATGCGATCGCGTTCGGCCAGGTGCAGCAGTTCGTCGTCGAAGGCGTCGATCGCCTCGACCGAGCTCATGTGCCCGATCCCGTCGAGCACCACGAGCCGCTCGAGGTGCCCGCAGGTCTTCAGGGTCTCGGCGAGCTTGCGGGCGTGCACCGGCGGTGTGAGCCGGTCCGCGGTGCCGACGAGCACGGTCGTCGGCACCGTGAGGTGGTCGAGCCCGTCGCGGATGTCGAAGGCGCTCAGCGCGGTGCCCCAGTTGCCGCGGGCCCGCGGCGTGCAGCCGAGCACGATCTTCTCGCAGAAGGCGACCTCGGCGGTGCTCGAACCGGGCGCGAGCGCGACGTACTTCAGGGCCCGGGTGGTGACGGGTGAGGCGACGAGCGGAAGGGCGGCGCCGAGGAGCCGGCGCGCGACGGGCTCCTGCACCCGCCCCAGCCGGGACGGCAGCAGCGCGGCCTCGGCGAGCAGGCTGTCGGTGCCGGTGCTCGCGAGCAGCACCCCGGAGGCCTTCTCCCGCACCTGATCGGGGTGGCGGCCGGCCCACGCGATGATGCTCATGCCGCCCATGCTGTGACCGGCGAGGACTGCCTTGCGGCCGGCCGGCACCGTCGCCTCGAGGACCGCGGCGAGGTCGTCGGCGAGGACGTCGGGGCCGAAGGTCCGGGTACCGAGGTCACTGCGGCCGTGTCCGCGCTGGTCGTAGGTGATCACCCGGTAGCGGCCGGCGAGGGCGTTGATCTGCGGGCTCCAGTAGTCGGCGTTGCAGGTCCATCCGTGGCTGAGCACGATCGGGTCGGCGTCCGGGTCGCCGTACGCGCGGACGTTGAGGTGGGCACCGTCGTCGGTGGTGAGGTCGATGACGTCGGGCTCCACCGTCGGCGGCGCGAGCAGCGCGTGCGGTGGCCGGTCGGCGGCGCGCACCACGGCGCGGCGTCGGCGGGCGCGGTAGGCCACGAGGCCGGCAACGGCAGCGGCGCCGGCCACCCCGGCGATCGCCAGGGTGGTCCTGCGGGACGGCTTCTTCACCTGTGTTGTTCTCCTGGTTGCTGGAACGACGGCCGTCGCGACGTGCGGCGGCCGGGGGACGGTCGCGCGGTCACAGGACGTGGGCGCGGCGGAGCAGCAGGGTGGACGGTCCCCCGATCAGGCCGACGTCGTCGAGGAACTCGATCGTCCGTCGTGCGCCCTCGCGGAGCCGGTCGTGGTAGTGGGTGTTGGCGCGGACCGCGGCGGTGGCCTCGGCGACGTCGAGTCCCGCGGCGGCGTAGACGTCGTCGTGGACCAGGCTCGTGACGACGAAGTACGCGGAGATGCCCAGCTGCAGCCGGACGCGTGCGCGGTCGGCGCGGGAGAGGTGGCGCGTGCGGCGGATGATCTCCTCACGCGCGTACCGGATGTGGCGGGACTCCTCGATCACATGGATGCGGCTGACGGTGCGGGTGACGGGCTGGACCCGCTCGTCGCGCATGAAGTCGCGCTGCATCATGTCGAGGATCTCCTCGGCGAACAGGGTGCCGCCGAAGGCGAGCGCTCCGCTCGCGGTGGCCTTGAACAGCCGGCCGCTCTCCCGGATCCAGCGCTTCGGCCGGTAGGACGGGATCCCGAAGTGCTGTGCCGCGCGCGCGAACATCGTCGAGTGCCGGCACTCGTCGGCGATCTCGGTGAGCCCGAACTGGACGTAGGGGGTGGCGGGGTCGCGGCGGTAGAGGTCGCGCACGAGCATCTGCATCAGGATCATCTCGAACCAGATGCCGGTGCCGGCGATGCTGGCGGCCTCGTGCTGGGTCAGTACGATCCGCTGCCGCTCGGTCATCGACTCCCACAGGGCGGTGCCGTAGAGGCTGCTCCACTCGGGGGTCATGCCGTACTTGTCG
This sequence comes from Rhodococcus sp. YH1, assembly GCF_009939605.1. Classification (NCBI taxonomy): domain Bacteria; kingdom Bacillati; phylum Actinomycetota; class Actinomycetes; order Mycobacteriales; family Nocardiaceae; genus Rhodococcus; species Rhodococcus sp. YH1. Next base: position 6,950 of record NZ_WVTE01000023.1, read on the forward strand.
GCAGGGACGGGGGCGTCCCAGTCGATCTCGAGGGCCGGGTCGTAGGAGGAGCGCGCCGCGGACGCCAGCAGGCGTTCGGCGGTGTCCTGACGGTCGGCGGTGCGGAAGGTCCGGGTGAGCGCCATCGTCGATCACCTCGTCTCGGTTGTTACCCGTTACTCGAAGTGTCACCAACCTGTCGGCGCTTGTCAAGGCTCCCGGGGAGAGCTACCACCGGCGCCGTTGCACCTCGTCCACCCGCGGCCGCACGTCGACGAGGTACACGCACACGGCGATGACCGCGATGATCCCGAGCATCATGAAGGTGCCCCAGAAGACGAAGATCACCAGCAGCGAGGCGGCGAGGATGCCGAGCCACACCGGCTTGGTGAGCTTGTCGACCGCGGGGAACGCCTCGGCCGGCTGCCGCACGGCATGCAGCAGCGCGAAGCCCGCCCCGGCGAGCGCGACGATCTGCAGAGCGAAGATGATCAGGGCGGCGAGAGAATCGACGTTGGGCACGTCCCCATGGTACGAGCAACGGCCCCCACGCGGAGGTCGCGTGGGGGCCGTCGGCGGTTCTACCGACCGGTCGAGATCAGGCGCCGGTGGTCTTGCGCGGCGCGGCCTTCTTGGCGGGCGCCTTGGCCGGAGTCTTGGCCGGAGCCTTGGCCGCAGCCGGGGCGGGCGCCTTGGCCGGGGTCTTCGGCGCGGCGGCCTTCTCCGCGGCCTCCTCGACCTTGGTGGCGGCCTCGTCGAGCTCGAGCGCGGCGGTCTCGACCCGGTCGGCGGCCTCCTCGGCGGCCTCCTGGGCCTGGCCACCGAGATCGAGCACCCGCATACCGGCCTCCTCGCCGGCACCGGAGATGGCCTCGCCGACCTCGCCGGCGGTCTCCTCGATCCGGCCGGCGGCGCGACCGGCGAGCTTGGCGGCCTGCTCGCCCACGGCGCGGGTCTGCCGCGCCACGGTGCCGAGAGCATCCTCGGTGAGCTCGACGGCGTCACCGAACGCGGCCTCGGCGCGGCCGATGCTCTCCTCGACGACCGGCTGCTTGCGCAGCCGCTCGATGGTCTCCTCGCCGCGCTCGGCGAGCGCGGTGTAGATGTCGGAGGCCACCTTCAGGTATGCCTCGGCCACCTTGCGCAGCTCCTCGGCAGTGAACTTCTCGCGCAGCTCGGCGAGATCCTCGGGCAGCTCGGCCGGCAGGCCCGCGAGACGCTCGCGCAGGGACTCGACGTTCTCGGTCAGGTCCTCCTGGAAGTCGGCGAGACGGCCCCGGGCGCTGTCGACCCGGTCGGTGACGTCGGTCTGGGTGGTCTCGGCGCGACGGCGGGTCCGGGCCACCACGTCGGCCACGGCCTGGACCACGGCGTCGCCGGCGCCGACGGCGGCATACAGCGGGGTGGCGAAGGTCTTCGGATCGGTCATGTCAGTTCTCCTGTTGGTCGGGGTCGGTCGCGCCCTTCGGGGCGGCGGCCTCGGATGCGGACGTCTCGGATGCGGATGCCTCGGGGGCAGATGTCCCCGGTGCGGATGCCGCCCCGGACGGGCGGGAACCGTTCTCGCGGCAGAACGATTCGTAGATGTCGAGCAGGACCTGCTTCTGCCGTTCGGTGAGGACGGCGTCGGCGAGCAGCGCGTCGCGCACCGCGCTCTGCGGACGTTGCTCCAGGATCCCGGCCCGGACGTAGAGGACCTCCGCGGACATCCGGAGACCCTTGGCAATCTGACCGAGCACCTCGGCCGAGGGCTTGCGCAGCCCTCGCTCGATCTGGCTCAGGTAGGGATTGCTGACGCCGGCGAGCTGGGACAGCTGACGCAGGGACACCTGCGCCGCCTCGCGTTGCGAGCGGATGAAACTGCCGATGTCCTGGGCGGCAGTGCTGACCACCCGGGTAGCGATCTCGGTGGCGCCGGACGCGTCGTCCTTGTCACCGTCCCCCCCGTCGGCGGGTTCACCCGATTCCTTCGTGGACACAACCTCAGCGTACGCGCAAGTGCTAGCTGTAGCAAGCACTCTGCTAGCAGGTGTGGCACGTCACGCGAACAGCAGGTTCGACAGGGTGTAGATGGCCAGGCCGGCGAGGGATCCGACCACCGTGCCGTTGATGCGGATGAACTGCAGATCGCGTCCCACCTGCAGCTCGATCTTGCGGCTCGCCTCCTCGGCGTCCCAGCGCTCGACCGTCTCCCGGATCACCGCGGTGATCTCGTCGGCGTAGTTGGCGGCGATGTACCGGGCCCCGTCCAGCAGCCAGCGGTCGAACTTGCCGCGCAGCTCGTGGTCCTCCATCAGCCGCACGCCGAAGTGGATGACGTTCTCGGTGACCTTCGTCCGCAGCGTGCTGTGCGGATCGTCGACCGACTCGAGGATCATCCGCTTGGCCGCCCGCCACGTCGCGGAAGCCAGCTGCGTGACCTCCTCGCGGCCCATGATCTCCGCCTTGACCTTTTCCGCCTTGGCGATGGTGACCGGGTCGTGCTGCAGGTCCCGCGCATAGTCGGCGAGGAACCGGTTCGCAGCCACGCGCACCTCGTGGTCGGGGTTGGAGCGCACCTTCCAGGTGAACTCGACGAGCTCGCGATGGATCCGCTCCCCGAGCAGCAGGTCCACGAACTTCGGCGACCACGACGGCGAGTCGCGGCTGATGATGCGGTCGATCGTCTCCTGGCTGCCGAGGGCCCATTGATGGGCCCGCTCGGCCAGCATGTCGATCAGCGGCATCTGCCGGTTCTCGGCGAGGAGCTCGGACAGCACCCGGCCGATGGGCGGTCCCCACTCCGGCTCGGCGATGCGCTTGACGATGGTGTTGTCGATGATCTGCTGGATGTCCTCCTCGCGCAGGACCGTCACGAGGCCCCGCAGCACCGTCGAAGTCTCCTGCGCGATCCGCTCGGCGTGGTCGGGCTCGGCCATCCAGGTGCCCAGCCGCAGCGGGATCCGGGCGTTCTCGACCTTCTCCGACACCACCTCGGGGGCGAGGAAGTTGGCGCCGACGAACGAACTCAGGCTCGCCCCGAGCTGATCCTTCTTCCGCTTGATGATGGCCGTGTGCGGAATGGGGATCCCGAGCGGATGGCGGAACAGCGCGGTGACGGCGAACCAGTCCGCGAGCGCGCCGACCATCCCGGCCTCGGCGGCCGCCCGCACGTACCCCACCCATTCGCCGGCACCGCGCGACTCCTGCCAGCGGCAGAACAGGTAGACCGCGGTCGCCGCGAGCAGAAAGCCGGTGGCGACCGCCTTCATCCGCCGCAGATCCCTGCGCTTGGCGTCATCGTCGATGCTCATCAGCTGCACCTCCACCATTGTGCCGAACCCGCGACCCGCAGGGGCGGGACGCTGGTTCGGCACACCGTCCCCCCTGGGAACGGGACATCCGCACGGGGTGCGGCACACCCCCTTATAAACTGGGCGGACGATCGACAGCGAACGGATGTGCCACCCAGTGCCGAACCACCGAGTTCCCCAGCCCCTGCCCCCGACCGACACGCCGGTCCCGACAGCCGCCGCGCCGACCAAGCAGGACGGGCGCAAGCGCCGCTGGCACGAGCACAAGATCGCCCGGCGCGAGGAACTGGTCGACGGCACGATCAAGGCGATCCGGTCCCGCGGGCGCGACGTCGGGATGGACGAGATCGCCGCCGAGATCGGCGTGTCCAAGACGGTTCTCTACCGGTACTTCACCGACAAGAACGACCTGACCACGGCGACGATGCTCCGGTACGTGGAGACGATCCTCGCTCCGCGCATCTACGCGGCGGTGGCGGAGGATCTCGACGAGTACGACCTGACCCGGGTCGCGATCGCCACGTACGTCGAGACCGTCGCCTCGGATCCCGAGGTGTACCTGTACGTGATGACCAACAGCGCCGCGGCCGGGCGCGATGTCGTGGCGAACTCGGAGCGGATGATCGCCGAACTCGTCGCGACGGTGATCGGCGAGCGGCTCCGGAATCTGGAGATGGACTCGGGCGGTTCCGTGCCGTGGGCGTACGCGATCGTGGGCGCGATCCAGCTCGCCACCCACTGGTGGATCTCCAACAAGTCGATGTCGGCGGAGGACCTGACCGACTACCTCACCATGATGACCTGGGGCGGAATCTCCGGGATCGCCGCCGTCGGCGGCTCGCCGGCCCGGTTCAAGAGCCGGCCGCACCCCCTGCTCCCGGAGGCCGGCACGCCGTGACCAGGTTTATGTAACTGGCGTTTACATGTAAAGTCGCGGGCATGTCCGACCCACACGACGACGAACCCGACGGCTACCGCGGCCCCGCCGAGGTCACCGTCGGCGAGCAGCACGCCACCACGGAGGTGCAGCTGGCCGGAGCGTTCGACCCCATCAGCGGCCGCTACCGCTGGCGTGGCCGGATCCGCGGCCTCGCGGCAGCCCTGCCGCTGGGCACCGACCTCTCCCCCGGCACCGACCTCCACCTGACCGTGCCCGGGCCCGGCGGCCCCGCCCCGGCGACCGTCCGGATCACCGAGACGGACCTGTGGGGCAGCCACATGGTCGACGGCGTCTCGGCCCCGCCCTACCCCACCCGGCCCGACGACACCGAACTCGAACCCGGCTGATCCGGTCGCCGGATGTGGCACCCTCGGCATCATGACCGTCAAGAGCACCGATCCGTGGCACACGCCGGCCGTCGAGGTGCTCCGCGCCCACCCGGGGACCAGGGTCGCCGAGATCGACACCAACGGCACCCCGGGCTTCTCCGGCGACAAGGCCACCGGCGAACGACTCATCGAGGAACGCGGCGCGGTGCTCTCGCGGCTACAGGAGATGCTCTTCGCCAACGGGCGCTCGGGCGACCGCCGGTCGATCCTGCTGATCCTGCAGGGCATGGACACGGCCGGCAAGGGCGGCATGGTCCGCAACGTGATCGGCCACGTGGATCCGCAGGGCGTCGACCACACGTCGTTCGGCGTGCCCACCCCTGACGAGAGGCGCCACCACTACCTGTGGCGTATCAACAAGGCGCTGCCGCGGGCCGGGCAACTCGGCGTGTTCGACCGCTCGCACTACGAGGACGTCCTCATCGTACGGGTCCACAACCTCGTACCGGAGAGCGTGTGGAGCACCCGGTACGACGAGATCAACCAGTTCGAGCGTGAGCTCGTCGACAGCGGGACCACGCTGATCAAGGTCGCGATGTTCGTCTCGCTCGAGGAGCAGAAGCGGCGCCTGGCAGAACGGCTCGAGCGGCGGGACAAGCACTGGAAGTACAACCCGGGCGACGTCTCCGAACGCAAGCTGTGGCCGGCCTACCAGGAGGCGTACCAGGCGATGCTCGACAAGACGTCGACCGATCACGCCCCCTGGTACGTCGTGCCCTGCGACCGCAAGTGGTACAGCCGCATCGCCGTCATGGAACTGCTCATCGACGCGTTCGAAGGCCTCGACCTGGACTGGCCGCTCGCCGGGTTCGACGTGGAACTCGAGAAGCGGCGCCTGGCCGAGGCGTGAGGCGGCGGGACCGGACCGTCAGAACAGGTGCGGCGTCTCGCGATGCAGACGGTGGTCGTGATGGACGGTCGTGCCGATCATCGCGATCGCCGACGCGACCGCGACGACGCATACTATGCCGGCGACAAGCGCCCACCCGCCGTTGCCGGAACCCGCGGCGTAGAGGAAGGCCGCAAGACTCACGATCGAGAGCAACGCGAGCATGTACCCGGTCCATGCGACGAACAGATTGAGCTTCATGACCGCTCTCCTTCCTCAGAGCGCCGTTGTCCCTGGTGGAGCCGACAGTACCCCCACAGTGACGCAGGTCACAAGTGGGCCGCCGTCGTCGCCGCAGAGGTTTGACGGGCGCCGTACGGGGCATGCCGAGACCGTGCAGCCCGAAGCGGTGCCGAACGAGGACTGGAACAGGCAGGTCCGGCACGAGACCCCCGTGCAGCGGCTGGACCGGAACTGGTCGAGCCTGCTGCAGGAGCTGCGCGTCGTGCAGACCGGCGTCCAGCTCCTCACAGGCTTCCTGCTCACCCTGCCGTTCCAGAGCCGGTTCGACGCACTCACCGACTTCCAGCGCGGCGTCTACCTCGTCACCGTGCTCGCGTCGATCGCGGCCACCATCCTCCTCGTCGCTCCCGTGGGCATGCACCGCCTGCTCTTCCGGCAGCGCCGGCTCCCCGAGCTGGTGAACACCGCGCACCGCTTCGCCATGGCGGGCCTGCTCCTGCTGGGCGTCGCGATGACCGGCGTCGTCGTGCTCGTCGTCGGACTGGTGGTCAATACCGCCGCCGGCATCGCCGCGGGTGTCGTCACGGTCGTGCTGTTCCTGACCCTGTGGGTCGCCTACCCCTGGCGCTACCGGCGGCGGTGACCGGGCTCAGCCGGGCAGCGTCTCGCCACCGATCGGTGCGAGCACCTCACCGCTGTAGTACGACGACATCGTCTCGGAGGCGAAGAAGACGTACGAGGGCGCGATCTCGTCGGGCTGCGCGGCCCGGCCGAACGGGGCCTGCTGCCCGAACGTCGCGACCTTCTCCGCATCCATGGTGGCGGGGATCAGCGGCGTCCATACCGGCCCCGGCGCCACGCAGTTGATGCGGATTCCCCGATCCTGGAAGGACTGCGCCAGCGAGTACGTCAGCGCGAGCACCGCGCCCTTCGTCGCCGAATAGTCGATCAGCGACTTGTTGCCCCGCAGACCGTTGATGGAGGCGGTGTTGATCACCGCGGAGCCGCGGGGCAGGTGAGTGAGCGCCGCCTTCGTCACGTGGAAGTAGCTGTCGATGTTCACCGCGAACGTCCGCCGCCACTGGGCGTCGTCGAGCTCGGTGAGGTCGTCCACCGGCTCCTGGTACGCGACGTTGTTCACCAGCAGATCCAGGCCGCCGAGCGCCGCGGCCGCGTCGGCGACCACCGCGCGACAGTGCTCCGCGGCGGCGAGATCACCCGGGAGCAGATGGCATGCACGGCCTGCACGCCGCACCAGTTCCGCGGTGTGCTCGGCGTCGTCGTGCTCCTCCAGGTAGGCGATCGCGACATCGGCTCCCTCCTTCGCGAAGGCCACCGCTACCGCGCGCCCGATGCCGGAGTCGCCCCCGGTGATCAGGGCCTTGCGTCCGGCGAGCAGGTCGCGGCCCCGGTAGTCCCGCATCTCGTCGCGGGGCTGCTCGGCCATGTCGGCCGTCGCACCGGGATAGTCGATCGTGTGGGGCGGGCGCTCGACGTCCTCGCCCCCGGGCGCCGTGTTCTCGTTGTCGCTGTTGTCACCGTTCATGCCCGGGCGGATACCCGCGCGAACCCGTCCCACACCCGCGCCGCGGGGCGTTTCGCACGAATCGGGTCCGGGTATCCGCGCGCATGCCTGCGAATTCGCCGACCGTCGTGATGCAGTCCTCCGCCCTTCCGCGGACCCGGGGCCCTGTCTCCCGAGAGGTGATCGAGCGGCTCGCGCGTCCGGCCGATACCGCGATCTGGCCGATCGAGGTGGCCGGGATCGACCCCTACGGCGAGGACGCCCAGCTGGCCCTGACGGTGCTGTACGAACTGTCCTACCGCGGGTTCGACGGAGTCGACGCGGGCTGGGAATGGGCGCCGGGCCCGCTGACCGTCCGGGCCGGCCTCGAGGGGCTGTTCCTGGACCGGCTGCACGCCGACGTGCCCTCGGGCAACGATCCCCAGCGGGTGCTCGACGACCTGTGCCGCGAACCCGACGACGCGTGGGGCGTGTCCCACCACATCTGCGAACGCGGCACCTGGGAGCAGGTCCGCGAGTTCTTCGTGCACCGGTCCGTCTACCACCTCAAGGAGGCCGACCCGCACTCGTTCGCCATCCCCCGGCTCACGGGCCGGGCGAAAGCGGCGCTCGTCGCGGTGGAGTTCGACGAGTACGGCGGCGGCCGGGCCGACCGCATGCACTCGACCCTCTACTTCGACCTGCTCGCCGCGGCCGGACTCGACCCGGGATACCTGGCGTATCTGGACCGGGTGCCGGCGGAGACGCTCGCGACGGTGAACTTCATGTCTCTGTGCGGCCTGCACCGCGCACACACCCCGAAGCTCGTGGGGTTGTTCGCCTCCGCGGAGATCACCTCCTCCCCGATGGCGCGCCGCATGGCACGCGGCCTCGAACGCCTCGGCGCGCCGAGCGCCTGCATCCACTTCTACACCGAGCACATCGAGGCGGACGCGGTGCACGAGCAGGTGCTGCGCTACGACGTGGTGGGCGATCTGGTGGAACGGGATCCGCGCTGCGCGGGCGACATCGCGTTCGGCGCGGAGGCGATGGAATACCTCGAGGGCCGGCTCGCCGCCTACGTGCTCGAGCGGTGGAACGACGACGAGTCGTCCCTGCTCGGCGCCGGAGCCGTCTGAGCGTCCCTCCGGCCGATCGCCGCCCGGCATCCGAGTTCTCGGGTGCCGGGCGGCCGCCGTTCAGTCCTGCCGGTCGGGCTCCTCCTCCTCGATCAGGTGGACGGCCGCTTCCTCGGCGGAGGCCGCGCCCCCGTCGATCCCTACGTCCGTGCCGAACAGCTCGGAATCTACGTCCTCCGCGGTGCCCTCGTCCGGCGCGACGAGGCGTCCCGCGCGCGCCCGGCCCGCCTCGGCGACGGAGCTGCGGAACTCGTTCTCCCCCTCGTCGTCCTCGTGTTCGGGCTCCTCCTCGCGGAGCCGTTCGTCCAAGGTCTCGTGGCGTTCGAGGCCGACGGGCCGTTCCATCGGCGAGAATCCCTCGTCGAGGACGTCGTCGACACCGCGGTCGATCAGGGAATCCTCCGGCTGCAACTGGTCCTCGTCGTCGACGCTGTACTCGCCGGGGACGCTGTCCCCGGGGTTCTCCGAAGTAGGCATGCACCCGACAATGCCACCGGCGCCGTCCGCGCGCCACGGATCGACGCGAAGTGCACATCCTTCCCACCACGAGCGGTTCGCGAGGTTTCGGCACATCCGATGCGGGTATCCCCTGTGCACGGCCCGGATCCGACCGGCAACGGGCACCGACAGCGAGGTGACACTCATGATCATTCTGGGTTTGATTCTGCTCGTGGTGGGTTTCCTCACCAACATCTCTATCCTGTGGACGCTCGGGATCATTCTCCTGGTGGTAGGCGCAATCCTGGCGATCCTCGGAGCGACGGGCCGGGCTGTCGGCGGCCGGAAGTACTGGTATTGACGCATGACGCGTGACGACGCGTAAACGCGTTGCGGGGCGGGCGGTTCCTCTCGGGAACCGCCCGCCCCGCGTTGTCCACCGGCGTCGTGCGCACCCGGCACGACCGGCACCCCGCCGGAACCGGCGGGTCTCAGCGTGGATCGCGCCGGGACCGGCGGTGACTGGTGTCGCACAGCGGGTACCGCTCGCTGCGCCGGCACCGGCAGATCGCGACGACGAACCGGTCCGATTCCACCTCGTCGCCGTCCTCGGTCACGATGCGCACCGGGCCCTCGACCAGGACGGGACCGCCGCGGACCAGGCGGACGACCCTGGGCTCCGCCCCCGCGAGACCCTCCACCCGCAGTCCCGGGCACAGGCCGGGCACAGCGACGCCCCCGGAAGACGTGTCCCGGGGGCTGCCGTCCGTGGCTACTTCACGGGCAGTGTGTTCGATCGGCACGGATCACCACCACTTCCTCGGTGTCGACGCCCGCGGGCAGTTCGTAACGCGCCCGCAGATACCCGGCGCGGCTGCGCATCACGGGCCCGAACGGGATCCGGCGACGCGCCACGACGGAGGCCTTGAGACCGCCGTCGCGCAACCGGACGAGCGTCTCGTCCACCCCGGAGAACTCCGAATGCACGACGAGAGCGAAACCGCCGGGAGACAACAGGTTCGGCAGGCTCCGGCACAGCGGGTCCAGCACCGCCCGCCCGTCGGCCCCGGCATCCCAGCGGGCGTCACCGTCCCCGGCCGCGTGCGGTACGTAGGGCGGATTGGACAGCACCACGTCGAACGGTCCGTGTCGGTCGGCTTCGTCCAGTCCGCCGCGCAGGACCCGGATGGGAAGCTGCCGCGACCGCGCGTTGATACGCGCCGCGAGGACCGCCCGGGGAGCGATGTCCAGTGCCGTCACGGACCCGGCACCGGACATGGCCGCCGACACGGCGATGAACCCTGTGCCGGTGCAGAAGTCGAGCACCTTGGCGCCGGGGGGCGCCGCCGCACGATCGAGTGCGCCGGCGAGCAGATGCGAATCCTCCTGCGGGCGGTACACACCGGGCAGTCGCCACACCCTCCTGGGCGCCGGCACGTTACCGGACCCCGGCTGCGACGGCACGGCCCCCGTGGGTGGACCGGGTGAGGGAGACGTTGGACTCCGGGCGAGACGTCGTTGTCATACGTGGGAGTACCCCTCCAAGCGGCCGCCCGAAACGTGGTGCGGGCGGAAGGCGGTGACGGCGGTGACGGCGGTGCGCCGCGATGCGGGAGCCGCGGCGCCGTCCGGACGGTTGCGGAACAACGAGGGCCCGGCACGGTCGGGCTCCCGGCGCGCGCCGGCCGGCGCCGCCCCGGTCGGGGCCAGCGAACCGAGCATGAACGACAGTCCCGCCGCCACGGCGAGTCCGGCCCCGATGCCCGTGACGGCGGAAGCGGAGAGCACACCCACGCCGACGGCGGCAATCACGCAGATGCCCGCGGCGATTGCGGCGACTCCGCCTTCCACCTCGCGCAGCGCCCGCGGCACGAGGGAAGGGTTGTACACCTGCCGGATCGGTGTTCCCACTGGCGTTCCCATGACTTCTGATACCCCGTCGGCGAATCGCTCAACCCCGAAACGTGTGAATCTCCACGTTCGGCAAGGGCACCGGGAATTCAGCTGCGCATCAGCACGTCCGAGATCGCCCCGTTCAGCCGCCGCCGAACCCTGCCGCCCATGCCGTGGTCGCGCAGGGCCGCCCGGGCCGCGTTCCACCCGCACATCCCGTGGACGCCACCGCCGGGATGGGTGGACGAGCCGGCCAGGTACACACCCTCGACCGGCGTGCGGGGACCACCGAA
>NZ_WVTE01000229.1:0-45169 GCF_009939605.1 Rhodococcus sp. YH1
CTCACGAAGTCGGCCCGGCCGGAGGCGATGATCTGCTCCGCCGTCTCGGGTGAGCTGATCCGGCCGGCGACGCCCACCGGGATGTCGAAGTCGCGGGCATACGGTTCGGAGTAGTCCCCGTCGGCCATCACGCCGGGGTGCTCGGCGGTCTCGCCGCCGAGCAGCGCGCAACCGGCCTGGACGCAGCCGGCCGCGATGCCGCCGACGATCTCGGCCACCCGCTCGGGCACCACGCGACCGACCGCGATGTAGTCCTGCAGGAAGAGCGGTTCGGCGCCGCAGACCACGAGGTCGTCGACGACCATCGCGACGAGGTCGAGACCGACCGTGTCGTGCTTGTCGAGGGCCTGCGCGACGGCGAGCTTGGTGCCGACGCCGTCGGTGGACGCCGCGAGCAGCGGTTCCTTGTAGTCACCCTTGAGCGCGAACAGACCCGCGAATCCGCCGAGGCCGCCGAGCACCTCCGGGCGGGTCGCCTTCTTCGCGTGCGGTGCGAACAGTTCGACGGCTCGATCGCCGGCCTCGATGTCCACGCCCGCCGCTGCGTAGGAAGCTCCGGGGGTTGTGTCCTCGGTCATGGGTTGTCGGCTCCAGCCTCGAGTTGTGGTGAACAGGTGTGTCGGCATCGCTGCCGGGCGCGCGCACGCACGCCGAAGCCCGCCGATCGCGCACCTCAAGGTACCTGACCGGGTCGGACCGCCGACGCGCGACGACGCGAAACCGTGGCCGCCGCCATCGCGGCGGCGGGTGGGTCTAGGGGCGGCTCAACGCGTCCGCGTTGTCGTTGTCGAGCACCGGCGCGGTGCCCGCGGCCCCGCCGAGCATGCCTTCGAGCACGTTCTTTCCGACGGCGTGCTCCTTCGGCAGCGCGATCGGGTAGTGCCCGTCGAAGCACGCGGCGCACAGGCGCGATGCGGGCTGCTCGGTGGCGCCGATCATCCCGTCGATCGAGATGTACCCGAGGGAGTCCGCGCCGATCGAACGGCGCACCATCTCCACCATCTCGTCGAAGTCGTGCCCGGTCAGCTCGGAGGCGTCGCGGGTGCCGCCGCCGTTGGCGATCAGCTCGGCCGGGGACGCGAAGTCGATGCCGTAGAAGCAGGGCCACTTCACCGGCGGCGACGCGATCCGCACGTGGATCTCGAGCGCACCGGCCTCGCGGAGCATGCGGATCAGGGCGCGCTGAGTGTTGCCACGCACGATCGAGTCGTCGACGACGACGAGCCGCTTTCCGCGGATCACCTCGCGCAGCGGATTGAGCTTGAGCCGGATGCCGAGCTGCCGGATGGTCTGGCTCGGCTGGATGAAGGTGCGGCCCACGTAGGCGTTCTTCATCAGGCCCTGGCCGTAGGGGATGCCGGAGCCCTGGGCGTAGCCGACGGCGGCCGGGGTGCCCGACTCGGGGACCGGGATGACCAGGTCCGCGTCGACCGGGTGTTCCTTGGCCAGGCGCCGGCCGATCTCGACGCGGGTCGCGTGCACCGAGCGGCCCGCGATCGTCGAGTCCGGACGCGCGAGGTAGACGTACTCGAACACGCAGCCCTTGGGCTCGGGGTTCGCGAAGCGGGTCGAGCGGACGCCGTCGGCGTCGATGGCGAGCAGCTCGCCGGGCTCGATGTCGCGCACGAAGGACGCACCGACGATGTCGAGCGCGGCGGTCTCGCTGGCCACCACCCAGCCACGGTCCAGGCGACCCAGGCACAACGGCCGGATTCCCCACGGATCGCGGGCGGCGTAGAGCGTGTGCTCGTCCATGAAGGTGAGGCAGAAGGCACCACGCAGGGTCGGCAGCAGCTCGAGGGCCGCCTGCTCGACGGTGCTGTCGGCGGCGGCGTGCGCGAGCAGCGCGCCGACGATGTCCGAGTCGGTGGTCGCCGTGACCGCCCGCCGGTCCTCGCCGAGGCCCAGCTCGCGGGCGCGCTGGGCGAGTTCGGCGGTGTTGACCAGGTTGCCGTTGTGGCCGAGCGCGACGCCGGTGCCGGCCGCGGTGGTGCGGAAGATCGGCTGGGCGTTCTCCCAGGTGGTCGACCCGGTGGTCGAGTAGCGGCAGTGCCCGATCGCGATGTGACCGGACATGGCGGCGAGCGTCTGCTCGTCGAAGACCTGGCTCACCAGCCCGAGATCCTTGAAGACGAGGACCTGCGAGCCGTCGGCGACGGCGATGCCGGCCGCCTCCTGGCCGCGGTGCTGCAGCGCATAGAGGCCGTAGTACGTGAGCTTGGACACATCCTCGCCCGGAGCCCACACTCCGAAGACTCCGCACTCCTCGCGAGGTTCGTTCTCAGGTTCCTCGGCTGCGAGGAGATTACGTGTGTGGACCGACAGATCGGCACTGGTCACCGGGGTGCTCCCTGGGGGCTGGACAGAAGAGAGGCAACACCATTCTACGGGTCGCGCGACGGTGCCCCGCCCCGACGGGCCGCCGGGGCCCCATCCGGCGTCCCGTAGTCCCCCACTCACAACCGCAGCAGCGGCATCCAGTGCGCGATTTCCCCCGCCCGGCTGCCGGACGCGTCCAGCGACCCCTCGGCGGCCGCGTCGGCGAAGCCGACGAGACCGGTGGCCAGCCGCAGCCACGTCCGCGGGTCGGTCTCGACCACGTTGGGCGGGGTGCCCCGGGTGTGGCGGGGTCCCTCGATGCACTGCACCGCCACGAACGGCGGCACCCGGACCTCGACGCTGGATCCGGGCGCCACCTGTTCGAGGGCACGGGCGCTCAGGCGCACGGCCGTCGCGAGGTCGGTGCGGGCGGGCGCGTCGTCGGTCTCCGCCCGCAGCCACGGACCGACCCGGAGCAGGGCGGCGCGGAGTTCGGCGGGGTCGACGGGTCTGCGCGGTGCCACGGCGAGCCAGCCTAACGCCGCCGCGGCGCGGCGGCGTCCTCCTCGGGCGGCAGGCCGGCCAGGCGGACGGCCACGGCGCCGCCGGCGTTGAGGGCCAGGTGCAGCAGTGCCGGCGCGAGGACGCTGCCGCTGCGCCGGCGCAGCCCGTCGAAGACCACCGCCGAGAGTCCGGTGACCAGCACGGTTCCGAGCACGTGGTGACCGGCGTCCCTCGCGGGTCGCACGTGCCACAGCCCGAAGGCCGCCGCGTGCAGGCCGGACCCCGCCCCGCCCGGACCGAGCAGCGCCGCGAGCACGCTGCGGAACAGGAGTTCCTCGGCGGCGACGGTGCCGAAGGGAATGTGCAGGCCCACCCATTCGTAGAAGTCCTCACGTTCGGCGCGGGCCTCGTCGACGAGCCGGGCACGCAGCGACGGGACGGCCAGCATCACCCCGTAGGCGGCGAGCGGGACGGTCGCGGCGGCCGCACCCCAGCGGGCGCCGGACACCAGGTGCACCGGGTCCAGTCCCAGCGTCGCCCGTTCCAGGCCCGAGGCCCGCGCCGCACCCACCGCCGCGGCGCCGACCGCTGCGGACAGCACGGCCCGCCCCCGCGGCCCGAGGCGCGTGGCCGGCAGCACCGCACCCCAGCCGACGACCGCCGCGGCGACGACCGGACCGAGCCACGGCCGGCGGCGAGCCCGTCCCGGCCGGCTCACTTCTCCGGTCCCTGCAGGTCGTCGATGACGCTCAGCGCGAACCGCACCCGCTCGGTGTCGGTCTCCGCCCAGCCTTCGGGCCGGGCGATCGCGAGCCACCCGTCGAGCACCGTGGTGCCGTAGTTGTGGCCGTGACCGTCGGGTACCCCCGCGGCGTTGGTCAGATCCGCCGAGACCTGCCAGAACGTCACGAACGGGAACCACCGCATCTGCGGCAGCCGATCGGGTCCGGGCGGTTCGGACAGCCAGTCCGGCCGGCTGAAGATCAGGTCCGGGGACCACCACACCACCGGATCGGAGGCGTGCTGCAGGTACAGGATCCGGGGGAACAACCATTGAGTGTCGGGTTCGCCGATCGACGCGCGGTTGTCGGCGAAGCGCACTACCAGGCCGTCCGCGTACACCGGCTCGACCTCGGTGGTGCCCGGGTCGCGCCGGGTGACGAGCTGACGCCACAGGCGGTTCGAGTTGGGCGGACCGACCCACAGGACACCGTCGACGGTGTCGCGGATCTCGGCGAGCGTGTCGAAAGCGCCCTCCCCCGACTGGGTTCCGAGGCTCTCCCCGTACAGGTACAGCTTCGGGCGATGCTCGGCGGCCTGGGCGAGCCACCGGTTGTGCACCCGGTCGATCAGCATGTCGCCGGCGGCGGCGGCCTTCTCGCGGTCGGCGAGGAACGAGATCCAGCTCGGCATGTACGAGTACTGCCACGCGACGAGGGCGACGTCGCCGTTGTGGACCAGTTCCATCATCATCGCCGCGGTCGGATTGACCCATCCGGTGCCGGTGGTCGGGATGACGACGAGCACCTCGCGGTCGAACGCGTCGGTGCGTTCGAGCTCGTCGATCACCAGGTCGGCACGCGCCTCGGGGGTGTCGGCGGTCTCGAGCCCGGCGTAGACCCGGATCGGTTCCCTCGCCGGGGCGCCGTTGATCGCGGTCAGCTCCGCGGCGCTCAGTCCCCGGCCGACGAAGTCGCGGCCCTGGTAGCCGAGCGTGTCCCACGCCGCGAACGACTCCGGGCTCCCGGACTTCTCGGGCACGAGCGGCTGGGTGATCCCGGGGCGGGTCTCGCTGTTCTGGAGACCGAACACCACGTTGAGTCCCGCGTACGCACCCCGGGCCAGCACACCGTCGATCAGCATGAAGACCACCAGCACCACCAGCAGCGCACCGAGCGAGCGAGCCGCACCCGGCGGCATGCGCAGGCGCCGCACGAGTTGCCACGCGACGATCCCCGCGAGTTCGCGCAGCCCCCGCCAGGTCGCGATCAGGGTGATCGCGACGGCGGCGGCAAGCACCAGGGTCCGCAGATACCCGCTGGTGGTGGTGCCCTCGGCATTCATCAGCGCGGCGAGCTGACGCTGCTGCCGCGAGGCGAACACCAGGGCCACCAGCGACGCGAGCACGGCCGCGACGGGGACCGCGACCTTGATCGCCCGCAGCACGGGCAGCGGCGGCGGCCACCACGGTCGGTTCGCCAGCAGCAGCCGGTACCCGGCCCAGCCGACGGCACACCCCACGCCGTAGCCGATGGCGACGTTGATGCCGCCGATGATGCCCTGGAACAACCAGTCGCGGGGCAGCAGCGACGGGGTCAGCGACCAGCAGAAGAACAGGGCCGCGAAGGCGATGCCGGTGAAATCCAGGCTCAGCAGTCCCCACGCCTGGGCGGTGTGGGGATGACGGTCACCGAATTCGGTGACCGCGTCGATGATCCGGCCCTGCCGGGCCTCGATCAACGCCAGCCGATCGACCTGGGATCCGACCATCGCTCACCCGAACAATGCCGGCAGTGTGCCCTCGTAGACCTCTCGCAGTTCGGCCATCGAGACCGAGAACCGGCCCTGCACCTCGACGGAGTCGGAGCCCTCGTCGACGACCCCGATCCGCACCCACGGCATGTTGCGCGCCGTGCACATGCCGGTGAAGCGGGTCTCCTCGGTGCGCGGCACCGCCACCAGCACCCGGCCGGCGGACTCGGAGAACAGGGTCACGAACGGATCCGCGTCCTCCGGCAACAGGATCCGGCAGCCGGTCTCGCCGGCCAGCGCGGCCTCCACGACCGCCTGTGCGAGGCCGCCCTCGGACAGGTCGTGGGCGGCGGAGATCAGGCCGTCGCGCGAACCGGCGGTGAGGATCTCGGCGAGCAGCCGCTCCCGCTCGAGGTCGACCTTCGGCGGCACGCCGCCGAGGTGGTCGTGCTCGACCTGCGCCCAGATCGAGCCGTCGAACTCGTCGCGGGTCTCCCCCAGCAGGATCAGGGTCTCGCCCGGCTCGAGGCCGAGGCCGGTGGGGATGCGCCGGTGCACGTCGTCGATCACGCCGAGCACGGCGACGACCGGGGTCGGCAGGATCGGGGTGGCCCCGGTCTGGTTGTAGAAGCTGACGTTGCCGCCGGTGACGGGGATGCCGAGCTGCGCGCATCCGTCGGCGAGACCACGCACGGCCTGCTGGAACTGCCACATCACGCCCGGATCCTCGGGCGAGCCGAAGTTGAGGCAGTTGGACACGGCCTTGGGGGTGGCACCGGTGACGGCGACGTTGCGGTAGGCCTCCGCGAGGGCGAGCTGCGCGCCGGCGTACGGGTCCAGCTGGGTGTAGCGGCCCGACGCGTCGGTGGCCAGCGCGATGCCGCGGCCGGTCTTCTCGTCCACGCGGACCACGCCCGCGTCGGCGTTCTCGGCGAGCACCGTGTTGCCGCGGACGTAACGGTCGTACTGCTCGGTGATCCACTTGCGGCTGCACAGCTGCGGCGAGCCGATCATCTTCAGCAGGGTCGCCTTCAGCTCCTCGGGAGTCTGCGGGCGCTGCAGTCCGGCGGTGGTGTCCGCGACGAGCGCGTCCTGGGACTCCGGGCGCTGCACCGGACGGTGGTACACCGGGCCCTCGTGCGCGACGGTGCGCGGCGGCACGTCGACGACGGTCTCACCGTGCCAGGTGATGACGAGCCGGTCGCCGTCGGTGACCTCGCCGATCACGGTGGCGAGCACGTCCCACTTCTTGCACACGGCCATGAAGGCGTCGACGTTCTCCGGGGTCACGACGGCGCACATGCGCTCCTGGGACTCGCTCGAGAGCACCTCGGCGGGCGTCATTCCCTTCGCGCGCATCGGGACCCGCTCCAGTGCGACGTGCATGCCGCCGTCACCGGCGGCGGCCAGCTCGGAGGTCGCGCAGGCGAGGCCGGCGCCGCCGAGGTCCTGGATGCCGACGACGAGCTTCTCGCGGTAGAGGTCGAGGCAGCACTCGATGAGCACCTTCTCGGTGAACGGGTCCCCCACCTGCACGGCCGGCAGCTTCTTCCGGCCGGAAGAAGATTCGTCGCCCTCGAAGGTCTCCGACGCCAGGACGGACACGCCGCCGATGCCGTCCAGACCGGTGCGCGCACCGAACAGGATGACCTTGTTGCCCGTGCCCGACGCGAACGCCAGGTGCAGGTCCTCCTTGCGCATCGCGCCGGCGCACAGCGCGTTGACGAGCGGGTTGCCGGCGTAGGAGGCGTCGAAGACGGTCTCGCCGCCGACATTGGGCAGGCCGAGGGAGTTGCCGTAGCCGCCGATACCGCGGACCACGCCGTCGACGACGCGACGGGTGTCGGGCGCGTCGGCGGCGCCGAAGCGCAGCTGGTCCATGACCGCGATCGGGCGGGCGCCCATCGCCATGATGTCGCGGACGATGCCGCCGACACCGGTCGCGGCGCCCTGGTACGGCTCGACGTAGGACGGATGGTTGTGGGATTCGACCTTGAAGGTGACCGCCCAGCCGTCGCCGATGTCGACGACGCCGGCGTTCTCACCGATACCCGCGAGCATCGACGCCCGCATCTCGTCGGTGGTGGTCTCCCCGAAGTACCGCAGGTGCACCTTGGAGGACTTGTAGGAGCAGTGCTCGGACCACATCACCGAGTACATGGCCAGCTCGGCGTCCGTGGGACGACGGCCCAGGATCTCGCGGATGCGGGCGTACTCGTCGTCCTTCAGCCCCAGCTCGCGGGAGGGCTGGGCGACATCGGGGGTTTCGGCGGCGTGGGTGACGGTATCCACCTGCGGTGACACTGGGCGTCGGGTCCCTTCACTCTGGGATCGAAACGGCAGGCCGGGCGCGCGCTGCCGCGGCCAGTCTATCCGGGTGCACGCCCGGCGCCGTCCACCGGTGCGACGCCCCGCGGCGGCCGCACCGCCGTCAACGCGTCGAGATCCACGCTCACCCGGTGACCCGCGGCCGGAAGCAGCACCTTGCCCGTGTACTCCCCCTCGTAGCGGTACCACCCGTCGTCGAGCACGAACACCCCCAGCGTCGCGGGTTCGACGAGGTCGATCATCCAGTAGGCGGGGATGCGCGCCTCGGCGTACTCGGAGAACTTCGTGACGCGATCGGTGCGGACGCTGCCCTCGGCCATGACCTCCACCACCAGCCGCACGTCGCCGGCCGTCGCGCGGTCGGGGTCGGCGTCCACCAGCGCCCGGTCGACGACGATGCCGTCCGGGCAGCGCACCGTCAGCGGGGACTCGGTGAGCAGCACCTCCACGTCGCCGAGCACGGCCAGTTCCTTCGGCAGCTGATCGGCGAGCTGAGCGACGAGCCCGAACGCGACGTGCTGGTGCAGGTATCCGGGCCGCGGCGACGCCGACAGCACCCCTTCGCAGACCTCGACGTGGAACTGCTCGTATTCGGGCAGTTCCGTCCATTCGGCGAGCGTGAGCAGATGGTCGGGGAACGACGGGCCGGTCACAGGATCACCACCGTTCGCGGTCGGGCGAATTGTCCCCTCAGTCTGGCACCGGATGCCGGGCCGTGCCGGTCAGTTCGCCGGAGTGAGAAACGCCCCGAGAGCGCGGGCGTACGCGGTGACGTCCTTCGCTCCCATGAGCTCGCGCGCCGAGTGCATCGCGAGCTGCGGAGCCCCGACGTCGACGGTCGTCAGCCCGGTCCGGGAGGCGGTGATGGGGCCGATCGTCGAGCCGCACGGCAGGTCGGCGCGATGCACGTAGCGCTGCAGCGGCACCCCGGCCTGATCGCAGGCGAGCGCGAACGCGGCGGCGCCGGCGGCGTCTGTGGCATAGCGCAGGTTCTGGTTGACCTTGAGCACGGGGCCGCCGTTCACCGCGATGCGGTGGGCGGGCTCGTGGCGGTCCGGGTAGTTCGGGTGGGTGGCGTGAGCCATGTCGCCGGAGGCCACCACCGAGCCGGCCATGGTCCGCAGAAAGTCCTCGCGGCTCCCGCCGCGGGCCAGCACGACCCGTTCGAGCACGGTGTTCAGCAGGTCGGAGAACGCGCCGCGGTCGGACATGCTGCCGACCTCCTCGTGGTCGAACAGGGCGAGCAGCGGCACCGGGCCGCCGTGCTCGGCGACGTGGCCGACGGCGGCGAGCAGCGCCGCGGTCCCGGCGTAGCAGGTGCCCTGGTTGTCCAGCCGTGGCGCGCTGACGAGGTCCGCGTCCGCCCCGACCAGGGTGGACGGGGCCAGGTCGTGGGTCATCAGCTCCCAGCCCAGGATCGCGTCGGCCTCGACCTCGACCGCCTCGGCGAGGAAGGCGAGGAAGGACCGCGGCGCGGTGCCCACCCCCCACACGGCGTTGACGTGGCGCTGCGGATCCAGTTGCACGCCCTTGCGGTCCTCCGAGAGGTGGATGGCGAGCTGGGGGACACGCAGGATCGGCCGGTCGACGCGCACGAGCACGTCCTCGGCACCGTTGCCGGCCCGTACCGTGAGCCGGCCGGAGACGCCGAGATCGCGGTCCAGCCACGAGTTCAGCCATGCTCCCCCGTACGGTTCGAGACCGACCAGTTGCCAGCCTGCCGAGGCGAGGTCGGGGTGCTGCTTGACCCGCAGGTTGGGGCTGTCGGTGTGGCCGCCGACGATCCGGAACGGGCGGGCGGGGTCGCCGTCGGCGCCTTCGGTGCTCCACGCGATCAACGAGCCGCCCCGCAGCAGGTAGTAGCGGCCGGGCTCGCTCGGCCACACCTGGGCCTCGGTGAGCTGCGTGAAGCCGGCGTCGGTGAGGGTGGCCGCGACGGTCGCGCACACGTGGAACGGCGACGGCGACAGATCGACGAAGTTGCACAGGCCCTGTGCGTCGGCGGGCGTGGTCGTAGGCATGGCTGCATCCTCGCACCGCACCCGCCTCGACACACCCCGGCCGCGCCACCCCGCACCCCGGCACGTCCGTGATGCACGACCGGGAGTGTCTCCGCGAGCGCACCGCGTCGCCGGCGACCGCGCCGACGGGGCGGGATCGAATCCCGCCCCCGGGGCCGCGCTGCCGCCGTCGCTCAGTGCCCTCCCGCCACGCAGAACTGGTTGCCGTCCGGGTCGGTGAGCGTCACCCACCGGAACCCGCCCATGTCCTGGCGGTGCACCTCACCCGCGCCCGCCTCGACGAGCCGGCGCACCTCGGCGTCGAGATCGGGCGCCACCAGGTCGAGGTGGACCCGGTTCTTGCCCGGGGTCGGATCCGGAACCTTCTGGAAACCGAGTTTCTGTGCGGTGCCGGGCATTCCGACGATGTAGAACCAGCCGTCGTTGTCCTGCTCGATCCGGCCGCCGATCTGCTCGGCCCACCACGTGGCAAGCGGGCCGGGGTCGGCGCTGTCGAAGGTGATCATGCCGATGTTCAGTGCCATGGCCGGGACGGTAGCGGACGGGACCGACACGAGTGTGCCGCCACGGCACCGGGTTCGCCGTCAGCAGGCGGCGCGGACGAGCTGGGTGATGCGGTCCACCTGCTGATCGGTGGGGGTGACCGCCCCGTTGGCGGACAGCTCCGCGACCCGGCTGTTGATCTCCTCGTCGCTCGCCCCGTCGTCGATCAGGGGACAGGTTTCGGTGACGATCGCCTCGATGGAGGCGTCGTCCCGACCGTCGGCCAGGTTCGGGTAGCCCGTCCGGAAGGTTGCGACGAAGGTCCCCAACTTCGCTGCGTCGACGGCACGTTGGACGACGCTGGAGGCGACGCTGCCGGCCGGGCGGGTCGTGCCCTCGGGCGCGGACGTCTCGTCGTCGGATCCGCAGGCGGTGAGCAGGAAGAGGGCGGCGACCGCCGCCACCACAGCAGTCTTGGTCTTCATTGTTCGAGCGTGACACGCCGGGACGCGCCCGCGCCGGTGAAAGGCGGAATTCACGGTGAGCCGTCGCGCTCACGCGCTTCCCGGCCCGGAAGGAGACGGCCGAACGGCCCCGGCAAAGATGCGTAATGCTACTCGAGACAACGGCGACGACGTGCGGCATAGTGGTGCCCGGCACGGCCGATCGGGGGATTCGGCGGTGCCCGCCGGAGCCGGTTGGGGGCCGCGCTCCGGACCGCAGGAGAAGGGGCCCCGCCGCCGATCGGGACGGCGGCGGGGCCCCTTTCGTCGCGTCGGGCGACGGTCGTCTCAGCTCCGGGCTGCGACCTTCGCCGGATCCAGCTCCAGCCGGCGCAGCAACTGCGCGTTCAGTGCCACGACGATCGTGGAGACCGACATGAGCACGGCAGCGACCGCAGGCGGCAGGACCACCCCGGCGAAGGCCAGCGCACCGGCCGCGAGGGGCACCGCGACGACGTTGTACCCGGTGGCCCAGGCCAGGTTCTGCCACATCTTGCGGTAGCTCGCCCGCGACAGCGCGATCACCGACAGCACGGCGCGCGGATCGTCTGCGGCCAGGACCACGCCGGCCGACTCGACGGCGACGTCGGTGCCCGCGCCGATCGCGATGCCGACGTCGGCCCGCGCCAGCGCCGGCGCGTCGTTGACCCCGTCACCGACCATCGCGACGCGGTGCCCGCGGGCCTGCAGCTCGGCGACCTTCGCGTCCTTGTGTTCGGGCAGCACGTTCGCGAACACCTCGTCGATACCGAGGTCGGCGGCGACGGCGTCGGCCACCTGCCGCGCGTCCCCGGTGATCATGGCGACCTTCACCCCGCGCGCGTGCAGGGCGTCGATCGCCTGCCGCGACTCCTCGCGCACCGCGTCCTCGAGCGCGACGGCTCCCAGCACCGTGCCGTCGCGCACGACGTGCAGCACCGACGCCCCGCGGGCGACCCAGCGGTCGGTCGCGGCCGCGACGTCGGCGGGCACGTGCGCCCGCAGGTCCGCGAGCACGGCCGGACCGCCGACGAACACGGTCGCCCCGTCCACCACGGCCCGCACCCCGCGGCCGGGCAGGGAGCGGAAATCCTTCGTCGGCAACATGACTCGCCCTCCCGCGGCGGCGACGACGGCGCGGGCGACGGGGTGCTCGCTGTCGGATTCGACCGCGGCGGCCAGGGTCAACAGGTCGTCCTCGGTGGTGCCGGCGGTGGCGACGACGTCGGTGACGACGTGCCGCCCCTGGGTCAGGGTCCCGGTCTTGTCGAAAAGGACGACGTCCACGCCGCGCATCCGTTCCAGCGACAGCCGGTCCTTGACGAGCACGCCGGCGCGGGCGGCGCGCTCGGTCGAGATGGCGATGACGAGTGGGATGGCCAGGCCCAGCGCGTGCGGGCACGCGATGACCAGGACCGTGACGGTACGGACGACGGCCTCGTCGACGTTGCCGAGCAGCGTCCACACGGCGAAGGTGAGGACGCCGGCGACGGTGGCGAAGTAGAAGAGGAAGGCGGCGGCCCGGTCCGCGAGCGCCTGGGCTCGCGAGGACGAGGCCTGCGCGTCGGCGACCATGCGCTGGATGCCGGCGAGCGCGGTGTCCTCCCCCACCGCGGAGATGCGGACGCGCAGTGCACTGTCGGTGGCGACCGTGCCGGCGACGACGGTGTCGCCCACGGCGCGGGGCACGGCGCGGGACTCGCCGGTGATCATCGACTCGTCCACGTCGGCGCGCCCGTCGACGACCGTGCCGTCGGCCGGGACGCGCGCACCGGCGCGCACCAGCGCGACGTCGCCGACGGCCAGGTCGGCGAGGGCGACCTGCACGACGCCGTCCGCGGTCACCTTCTCGGCGGTGTCGGGCAGCATCGCGGCCAGGGCGTCGAGCGCGCGCGACGCCGAGCCCAGCGCCCGCATCTCGAGCCAGTGCCCGAGCAGCATGATCACGATCAGCAGCGCCAGTTCCCACCAGAAATCGAGGTCGAACCCGCCCAGCCCGAGCGTGGTCACCCAGGACGCCGCGAACGCGACGCTGATGGCCATGGCGATGAGCAGCATCATTCCGGGCCGGCGGTCCCGCAGCTCGTTCCACCCGCCGACGAGGAAGGGGCTGCCGCCGTAGGCGAACACGACCGTGCCGAGGACGGGCGAGACCCATCCGGCCCACGCGGCGTCGGGCAGCGCGTAGCCGAGCAGGTCGGCGAACATGGCGCTGAACGCCACGATCGGAACCGCGAGGACCAGGCTCACCCAGAATCTGCGACGGAAGATCTCACCGTGCGGCCCGTGCCCGGCATGCCGGTCCCGGGCGCGGTGGGCGTCGCGCGCTCCGGGCGGCGCGGTGTGGGCAGCGTGTCCGTGGTGTGCGAGCTCTGTCATGGCTCCCGCCTCGATCCGTTTCCGTTTCCGTGGACCCCTCCATTGATACCCCCTGGGGGTATGAATGGAAGGGGTGGGACGGTCACGATCCGATCACGGCCCCGACTACCGCTCGAGCATGGCGCGCATCTCGTCGATCTCCGCCTGCTGCGTCGCGATGATCGACTCGGCGAGTTGCCGCGCCTCCGGGTTCACGCCCTCGGCCAGCTCGGTCTGCGACATCTCGATCGCGCCCTCGTGGTGGACGATCATCATGGTCAGCCACATGCGGTCGAAGTCCATGCCGCGGGCCCCCATCATGGAGTCCCACTCGTCGTCGGACATCATTCCCGGCATCCCGCCGGGCATGCCCATGCCGCCGTGACCCATCCCGTCCTCGTCCGGCGCCTCCTGCCCCCAGCTGTCGAGCAGCGACACCATCTGCTCCATCTCGGGTTCCTGCGCGGCCTCGATGCGGGCGGCGAGGTCGATGAGCTGCGGATCCTCGCTGCGTTCGGGCACGGCCTGGGCCATCTGCACGGCCTGCGCGTGATGGGGATACATCTCCTGCAGGAACTCGACGTCCGCGTCGACGAACTGCGCCTGCCCGGCCGGCGCCGAGGTCTGGGACGTGCCCGGAGTCGCCGTCCCCGCCTGCTGCTGCGGCTCGTCGCTGCCACACGCCACGATCACCAGGGCGAGCGGAACCGCCGCCGCTGCCGCTACTACTCTCTTGTTCCACAACATGATTCGACGGTACCCGCCGTATCGGCCGAGTCCGGGGCCGCAGCCCCGCCCCGGCCGGTCCTTCATCGAAACTTCATCGGCCGCAACGCCCGCCCACACGCGGCGCGCACACTCGTCGTAGGAGGTGCGCGATGATGGGTTGGTACGGCGGCGCAGGCTGGGCCGCCGCCCTCGCAATGGGTGTGTTCTGGCTGTTGCTCGCCGGGGTGGTGGTGTGGGCGGTGGTCCGGGCGGCGGCGCCACCGGATCCCGGCGACGACGCCCGCCGGATCCTGGACCGGCGGCTCGCCTCCGGCGAGATCGACGTCGCAACCTACCGGACTCTGCGCGACGAACTGGACGCGCGGCCCCGACGACGGACGCGTCGATAGATCCGCCTGCTCGATACGCGATGCAGCACGTTCACGGGGTCACCGCGATCCGATCCGTCGTCGACGGGTCGCCGAACAATTCTCTGCCGCAACCCGAGTGGCGGGCAGCCGGGGGCGCCCGGCCCTCGTCCCCCGCGGCATGGTCACCCGCGGCATGGTCGGCACCCTGCGGCACTCGCTCGTCAGCGATGTTCCCGGCGGGCATCGAACGCCGCGACGACCCGCTTCGGCGCGGTCAGCCGCCACGCATCCTCGATCAGTTCCGCCAACTCGACCGTGTCGACCGCGGCGAAGACCACGTCGATCCAGCCGTAGCGCCCGAAGAACGGGGCCGCGCGGAACACGTCCGAATCCTCGTGGAGCAGGGCCGCCTGGGTGTCCACGGTGGCTTTGAGGCAGACCGTGGCCGCACCGTAACCCAGGAGGCCGAACATCTTGTTCCGCACCCGGTACGTGGGTTGGTCACCCCAGCTGTCCACCACCACTTCACGTGCCTCGGGCAGCGCCAGCATCATCGCGCGCACACTGTCCGCGCTGGGCATGGGATCTCCTCGGTCGGCGGACAGGGCCACCCAGTTGTACACCCGACCCGCGACAGGGAACGGACGGCCGCGAGTGCTGGGTACCCTGGCCGCGTGCACACCCCCGGCCCCCGCATCCTCGTAGTCGACGACGAAGCCGCCCTGGCGAAGGTGGTGGCCAGCTATCTCGAACGGGAGGGCTTCGAGGTCGCGCTCGCCTACGACGGACCGACGGCCGTCGCGCTGGCTCGGCAGACGGACCCGGTGCTCGTGGTGCTCGACCTGATGCTGCCGGGATTCGACGGCATCGAGGTGTGCCGGCAGCTGCGGACCTTCTCGGACGCGTACGTGCTCATGCTCACCGCCCGTGGCGACGAGGTGGACAAGGTGATCGGCTTGTCGGTGGGCGCCGACGACTACGTCGTGAAGCCTTTCGGGCCACGGGAGCTCGTCGCCCGGGTGCGTGCCATGCTGCGCCGGCCCCGCAGTGGCACCGCGGCGGAGGCACCGCGCCGGATCGGCGGGCTCGTCGTCGATCCGGTGTCGCGCACCGTCTCGGTCGACGACACGCCGGTGGAGCTGACACGCACGGAATTCGATGTGCTGCTGGCACTTTCGGATCGACCGTCGGCGGCGCTCTCACGCCGGCAGATCATCGACGAGGTGTGGGGGCCGAACTGGTTCGGCGACGAGCACATCGTCGACGTCCACATCCGCGCCCTGCGCCGCAAGCTCGGCGACGATGCCGCCGCCCCGCGCTTCGTCCGGACCGTGCGCGGGGTCGGGTATGCGATGGAGGCCGCGCGGTGAACCGGCTGGGACTGCGCGGGCGGCTGCTGATCGCGCAACTGCTCGTGCTGTTCGTCGGGGCCGCGACGCTCACCGTCGTCGCGACGCTGGTGGCCGCCCCGCTGTTCCATTACCACCTCGCCCACGCGGGCGTGGAGGACACGCAGGTCCGCCTTCACACCGAGGAGGCATTCGCGCAGGCCGGGGCGGTCGCGCTCGCCGCCGGGGCAGCCGTCGCGCTCGGTGCCGCGGCGATCACGTCCGTGGTCCTGGTGCGCCGCATCACCGCGCCGGTGGGCCGGCTGGTGGACGCCGCGGGCCACGTCGCCCGCGGCCGCTACGACGTGCCGATCACCCGGTCCGGCGACGCGGACTTCGCCCGGCTCGAGAACGCCTTCGCCGACATGGCGGGCCGCCTGCACAGCACGGAGCTCTCACGACGCCGGCTGCTCGACGATCTCGCCCACGAACTGCGCACACCCGTGGCCACGCTCGAGGCCTACCTCGAGGGCATCGAGGACGACGTACTGCCCGCCGACGCCACCTCGTGGCAGGTGATGCACCACCAGCTCGACCGGCTGCGGCGTCTCGTGTCGGACCTGTCCGACCTCTCCGCCGCGGACGAGCACGCGCTCGCCCTGCACCCCGAGGAGGGCGACCTCGCCGCGGCGGTGACGGCATCGGTCTCGGCCGCGGCACCGCGGTTCGCCGACAAGCAGGTCGGGCTCGGGACGGAGCTGCCCGAGGCGCTGCCGCCGGTCCGGTTCGATTCGCAGCGAGTGGCGCAGATCCTGGCGAACCTGCTCGAGAACGCCCTGCGTCACACGCCGGCCGGGGGCCGGGTGGTCGTCACGTGCGAGCGCGCGGACCGGGCGGCCGTGCGGGTGCGGGTCCGCGACACGGGCGACGGCATCCCCGCGGATCAGCTCGACGCGGTGTTCGAGCGGTTCCACCGGATCGATCCGGCCCGCAGCCCCGGCGGCAGCGGCCTGGGCCTGACCATCGCGCGCAGTCTCGCCCGCGCCCACGGCGGCAATCTCACGGCCGCGAGCGACGGGCCGGGGCGCGGTGCCCGCTTCGACCTGACCCTACCCACGAACGGGAATCAGGCGGAGACGACCGCGTCGAGAACGCTGTAGAACATGCCGAGCCCGTCGTCGCTGGGACCGGTGAGCGCTTCGGTGGCGTGCTCGGGGTGCGGCATCAGGCCGACGACGCGGCCGTTCGCCGACGAGATGCCCGCGATGCCGCGCTGGGAGCCGTTCGGGTTGTCGCCGGCGTAGCGGAACACCACGCGGCCCTCACCCTCGAGTTCGTCCAGCACCTTCTCCGAGGCCTGGAACCGGCCCTCACCCGACTTGAGGGGCACCAGGATCTCGGCCCCGGCCTCGTAGCGGGTGGTCCACGCGGTGGTGTTCGACTCCACCTTCAGCCACTGGTCGCGGCAGATGAAGTGCAGGCCCTCGTTGCGGGTGAGGGCCCCCGGCAGCAGACCCGCCTCGCACAGCACCTGGAAGCCGTTGCAGATGCCGAGCACCGGCATCCCGCCCCGAGCGGCCTCGACGACCTTGCCCATGACCGGGGCGAACCGCGCGATGGCGCCGCAGCGCAGGTAGTCGCCGTAGGAGAAGCCACCCGGCACGATGACCGCGTCGACTCCCCTCAGGTCGGCGTCGCCGTGCCAGAGGCTGACGGCCTCACCGCCGGCGAGTTCGACGGCGCGGGCCGCATCGATGTCGTCGAGCGTGCCCGGGAAGGTGATGACTCCGACGCGGGCACTCATGCGTCACCGTCGATCCGCCGCACGGTCCAGTCCTCGATGACCGTGTTGGCGAGCAGAGCCTCGGCGATCTTCTCGACCTCGGCGTCGTCGACGCTGCCGTCGACCTCGAGCTCGAAGCGCTTTCCCTGACGGACGTCGGACACGCCCGCGAAGCCCAGTCGCGACAGCGCCCCGACAATGGCCTGGCCCTGAGGATCGAGAATCTCGGCCTTGGGCATGACTTCGACGACGACACGAGCCACGTGCTGCTCCTCGGTAGTAGTGCTGGCGCCCGGGGACGGACACCGGACAGCCCGCAGTTTACCGGCCGACCCGAGCCGGTCCGGAATCGGCAGGGCCCGACGCCGGCGGCCCCGTCACGGCTGTGGCGGCCCCGGCTCGGCGAGCGAGGCCGTGAAGTTCTCGACGATCTCGGCCGCGAGGGTGCGGACCTTGACGTTCGTCGCCTGCGACATCGCCGACAGCTGCGCGAACGCGGTGTCCGCGTCGACCCGGTGCGCTGCCATGAGCAGGCCCACGGCCCGGCTCGTGACACTCCGTGTGTCCAAGGCGGTCCGGAGCGAGGCGGCCTCGCGCTCGCCGGCGGCGAGCAACGCCTCCCGCAGCCGCGACATCTCCAGGTGCACGCGGACCCGGGCGATCAGCTCGCTGGGATGGAACGGCTTGACGACGTAGTCGTCGGCACCGGCCCGCAGCCCCTCGACGGCGGACTCCGATCCGGCCCGGGCCGTGAGCAGGATCACCGGCAGCCGCGCCAGCCGTTCGTCGCCCCGCACGTCCTGCAGCAGCGACAACCCGCTACGTCCGGGCAGCATGACGTCGCTGAGGAGCAGGTCGGGAACCTCCGTCCGGATCCGCTCGAGCGCGGACTCGGCGTCGGCGGTGACGTCGACGTGCCAACCCTGCGCGGCGAGCAGGTCGACGAGATGGTCACGCATGTCCGCGTTGTCCTCGACGAGGAGCAGGCGCGGTTGCCCCTCGCGCGGTCCGGCGCCGGGGGTCGCGACGGGCCGCCACGCCTCGGCCTCCCCCAGGTACGCCGCACCGGCGGACGCCACGACGTCGTCCGCGGCGCGTGGTGCCGGCTGCGCGCTCGGCACCGCGGGCACCGTCACCGTGAACACCGAGCCGTGCGGGGCGACGGCGTCGACGGACACCGAACCACCCAGGGCGGCAACGAATTGCGCGACAAGAGACAGCCCGATGCCCGAGCCCTCGCGGCTGCGGCCGGACCGGTCGCCGATCTGGTAGAAGCGGTCGAAGATCTTGCCCCGCTCGGCCTCCGCGATGCCTGTGCCGGTGTCGGCGACACGCAGCACCAGGTTCGCCCCGTCACCCCGCAGGGACACGGCGACCGATCCCTCCGGCGTGAACTTCATCGCGTTGGACAGCAGGTTCAGCACGATGTGCGTCCACATCGCCCGGTCGGTCGCCACGTACCGGGTCGGCACATTGTCGACGTCGACGAGGAGCGCGAGCCCCGCGCGGTCCGCGGCGTCGCGGAACAGTTCGGCGGCCTCGCGCGTCACCGCGACGATGTCGGTGGGCTCGGTGTGGGCGTCGAGCCGGCCGGCGTCCCCACGCGCAACGTCGAGCAGCATGTCGACGAGCCGCTGCAGGCGCAGGGCGGCCCGCCGCGCCGCCGCGACGGCGTCGACCTGGGCGGGTGGCAGCGCGGCGGCGTGCTCGTCGAGCAGGGTCTGCAGCGGCCCGAGGAGCAGCGTCAGCGGGGTGCGGAACTCGTGGCTGACGTTCTCGAAGAACCGGCTCTTGGCGGCGTCGAGCTCGGCGAGTTCGGCCGCCCGCCGGCGTTCGGCCTCGTAGGCCTGCGCATCGGACAGGGCCGTGGACACGCGGACCGCGACCATATCGAGGAACACCCGGTACTGCTCGTTCAGCTCGCGGAACCGGCTGATGCCGAGCACGAGGGAGCCGGCCGGGCCACCAGCGGATACCGGGAGCGGCAGGACCACCGCGGTGTCGCCGTCGCGGCCGAGGTCCGCGACGGTCTCGGCCTTGCCGGACTCGGCGACCCGGGCGATCACCTCCGGCAGGTCCGACGCGGCGCCGGGAGCGGTGCCGAACTCGGCGACCGTCACCGTCACCTCGTCGCGGCACAGGTGGGCACTGCCGAACGGCAGATCGTCCTCGTGGCCGGCGAGCAGGCCGAGCGCAGCCCGGCAGGCATCGTCGGCGGTGTCGGTCTCCGTCATCGAGAGCTGGCCGAGTTCCCGCAGGACGGCGGCCCGGCGCTCGGCGAGCACCTGCTCGGTGACGTCCGTGGTGGCGACGAAGATGCCCGCGACGGTGCCGTCGGCGGCCCGGACGGGGCTGTAGGAGAACGTCCAGTACGTCTCTTCCGTGTAGCCGAATCGGTGCATGAACAACTGCATGCGCTCCGACAGGGTGGGCTCCCCGCGTTGCGCCTGGGCGAAGAGGGCGCCGACGAAGTCCCAGATCTCGCCCCAGCACTCGGAGGCCCGCTGGGCGACCGCCGCCGGAAACTTCTCGCCGAGGAGGGGCCGGAAGGCGTCGTTGAAGATCTGCACCAGTTCGGGGCCCCAGCACAGCAGCATGGGCACCCGCGACGGAACGACGGTCCGCACGGCCGCCGTCAGTTCGGGAGGCCAGGTGTCGATCGGCCCCAGCGCGGTCGACGCCCAGTCGGCGGCGCGGTGGGCGGTCGCGGTGGGATCCGATTCCGGGAACAGGGCGCGGGCCGAAGTCTCGTCGTTCACCTCGGTGTCGCCTCACATCCTTGCCGTCGGTCCTGTCGGAGGTTCTCAGGATAAAGCGGGCCGGCCCGCCGCTTTCCGGGCCTTGTCCCGCCCCGACGGCACGCGGCATTCCTGAAGATTCGATGAAGAGCACGTCCCGCCCTGGCGGTTCAATACCCCTAGGGGGTATAAATGGGGTGCACCCACGCAGAGGAGAATCGCGATGACCCGGCTCCTGCCCCTGACCGACACGGCCAGCGGCTGCCGCTGCGGCAGCCACCCCACCGAACCGACCGGACCGAGCAGTGAGGACCCCCGAATGAACACCCAGGCCTTCCCCGTCGTCGGCATGACCTGCGGCCACTGCGCCGGCGCCGTCACCGAGGAACTGCGCGCCCTGCCCGGCGTCGAGGACGTACACGTCGAACTGGTCGCGGGCGGCGTCTCCACCGTCACGGTGACCAGCGTCGACGGAATCGACGACGAGGCCGTCGCCACCGCGCTCGACGAGGCCGGCGACTACCGCCTCGCCCCGCAGTGACCCGCCGACCCGAGAAGGGACCCGCCCATGACCACGGGTGAGATGGTGCACGAGGTAGAACTCTCGATCGGCGGCATGACCTGCGCCTCCTGCGCGGCGCGCATCGAGAAGAAGCTCAACCGGATGGACGGCGTGACCGCCACCGTCAACTACGCGACGGAGAAGGCGAAGGTCACCTATGCGCACGGGGTCGCCCCCGACGACCTCGTCGCGACGGTCGAGGCGACCGGCTACACCGCCGCGCTCCCGGCCCCGCCCCGGGCCGAGGAGGCCACCGAGGCCGCCCCCGAACCGGACGAGGCCGCCGCCTGGCGTCAGCGCCTGACCGTCTCCGCGGTCCTCACCGTGCCGGTGGTACTGCTGTCGATGATCCCGGCGCTGCAGTTCGACAACTGGCAGTGGCTGACCCTGACCCTCGCCTCCCCCGTCGTGGTGTGGGGGGCACTGCCGTTCCACCGCGCCGCCTGGACCAACGCCCGCCACGGCGCCGCCACGATGGACACCCTCATCTCCGTCGGCGTCACGGCCGCGTACCTCTGGTCGCTGTGGGCGTTGTTCTTCACCCACGCCGGCATGACCGGGATGCGGATGACGTTCGACCTGCTCCCCACCGGAAGCTCCGAGCCGCACATCTATCTCGAGGTCGCCGCCGCCGTCACCACCTTCATTCTCGCGGGGCGCTATTTCGAGGCCCGCGCCAAGCGGCAGTCGGGCGCGGCCCTGCGGGCACTGCTCGACATGGGCGCCAAGGACGTCGCCGTGCTGGGCGACGGTGACACCGAAATCCGGATCCCGATCGGCCGGCTCGCCGTCGGCGACCGGTTCGTCGTGCGTCCCGGCGAGAAGATCGCCACCGACGGCGTCGTCGTCTCCGGCACCTCCGCCGTCGACGCGTCGATGCTCACCGGCGAACCCGTGCCCGTCGAGGTCGGGCCCGCGGACCCCGTCGTCGGCGCGACCGTCAACGCCGGCGGCCGGCTCGTGGTCCGCGCGACCCGCGTCGGCGCCGACACCCAGCTCGCTCAGATGGCGCGGCTGGTGACGGAGGCGCAGAACGGCAAGGCCGAGGTGCAGCGGCTCGCCGACCGGGTGTCGGCGGTGTTCGTCCCGATCGTCATCGGGCTGTCGCTGCTCACCCTCGCCGGCTGGCTCCTCACGGGCAACTCGGTGACCGCGGCGTTCACCGCTGCCGTCGCAGTACTGATCATCGCCTGCCCCTGCGCGCTGGGCCTCGCGACCCCGACCGCACTGCTCGTCGGCACCGGCCGCGGCGCCCAGCTCGGCATCCTGATCAAGGGACCGCAGATCCTCGAATCCACCCGCCGCGTCGACACCGTCGTGCTCGACAAGACGGGCACCGTCACCACCGGCCGCATGGCCGTGGCCGCGGTGCACGCGGCGGACGGCGGCTCCGAGGACGAGGCGCTGCACCTGGCGGGGTCGCTCGAGCACGCCTCCGAGCACCCCATCGGGCGCGCCGTCGCCGACCGGGCCGCGGCCACCGGGGCTCTCTCGCCGGTGGAAAGCTTCGAAAACCACGGTGGACGAGGGGTTTCCGGTGTCGTCGACGGACACGCCGTGCTCGCGGGCCGGCTGTCCTGGCTGCGCGACGAGTGGTCGCTGACCGCGCCCGAATCGCTGCGACGGAGCGCCGGGGCCGCCGAGGCCGAGGGCCGCACACCGGTGTGGATCGCCTGGGACGGGCGCATCCGGGCGATCGTCGTCGTCTCCGACACCATCAAGGACACCTCCGCGTCGGCGATCGCCGATTTGCGCGAACTCGGCCTGCGGCCGGTGCTGCTCACCGGCGACAACCGCAGCGCCGCCGAGACCGTCGCGAAGCAGGTCGGCATCGACGAGGTCATCGCCGAGGTCCTGCCCGCCGACAAGGTCGACGTGGTCAAGAGGCTGCAGGAAGAGGGCCGGGTCGTCGCCATGATCGGCGACGGCGTCAACGACGCGGCCGCCCTCGCCCAGGCAGACCTCGGACTGGCGATGGGCACCGGCACCGACGTCGCGATCGAGGCCTCCGACCTGACGCTCGTGCGCGGCGACCTGCGGGCCGCTCCCGACGCGATCCGGCTCGCCCGCGCCACCCTGCGCACCATCAAGGGCAACCTGTTCTGGGCGTTCGCCTACAACGTCGCGGCCCTGCCGCTCGCGGCGCTCGGGTTGCTCAACCCGCTGATCGCCGGCGCGGCGATGGCGTTCAGCTCGGTGTTCGTGGTCAGCAACAGCCTGCGGCTGCGGCGGTTCAGCCCCCGCTGAGGCCCGCACCCACGACGCGCTGCCGGCGGAAGGTCTCCGATTCGCCGGCAGCGCGTCGTCGTGCTGTGTCACGCTCGTGCCATGGAGGCGGAGCGGGACCAGCTGCTGCTCACGGTGCGTAACCTCGCCCGGTTCCACCGCGAGCACGAGAAGTTCTATTCCGAATCGCCGTTCCACGACGTGATCCGGCTGCACCGCAGCTCACGTGCCCTGAAGGCGCTCGCCGAGCGGTGGTCGGTCGTCGCACCACTCGAACGGACGTCGCCGAGCCCGTTCGCCGGCGCGCCCGACCTCAACGACGATCGGGCCACCGAGACGCTCGGCATCCTGTTCATGGAGAGCGGCGACGAACCCGCCGAGATCACCAGACTGAAGGCCGACCTCGGGGCGCTCGCCGAGGCGAACCGGACGACCGGGCAGTGGCTCGCCGACGCCAT
The DNA here is from genome assembly GCF_009939605.1 of Rhodococcus sp. YH1. NCBI lineage: Bacteria > Bacillati > Actinomycetota > Actinomycetes > Mycobacteriales > Nocardiaceae > Rhodococcus > Rhodococcus sp. YH1. Next base: position 23,142 of record NZ_WVTE01000229.1, read on the forward strand.
GGCGACCGCCTGGGACGTGCTCGAGGCGCTGCTGGCCTACCCGGGCCTGGCGGACCTGCTCGCCGAACGGCACCGCATCGTCACCAACGACTGGCAGTGCGCGACGACGGCCCAACTCGTCGCCCGCAACCTCGACCGGGCGGTCGCGATCCTGGGACGCATCGACTTCACCGCAGCCGCCCTGCGCGCGGACCTCGCCGGGGACCGCATCGCGCCACGTTACGTCTTCTCGGCCGCGGAAATGATCGACCACGCCGCCGATCTCGCGGCGCAGAGCGCGGTGCTCACGCACGAGAACGAGCGGCGCTGGCGGATCTTCCACGATCGGGTCGAGCAGATCGTCGCCGGCCCCGAGTCGTAGCACCGGCCGCTCAGCACCCCTGCGTGTCGAGGAGGACACAGTCCCACGTGACGGTCCGCTCCGCCGGGATGCGGCCACCGCCCTCCCACAGCGTCGGCGGCCCGGACGGGTGCACCGAATACCAGCCCGGATACCGGGCCGGCGTGCGATTCGCGAGCTGGGTGATCCAGCCCCGGCGCACGATCCGGCCCCGCGCGGTCGGCACCGTGTGGTGGAACACACCGAGGTAGCGGTCGTAGAGCAGGCAGCCGGAGACCGTGTCCTGCCCGTCCTCCGGGTATCCGGGCGGGAGCAGCGCCGACACCCCGTCCCCGAGGTGCGCGACCCGGTCGAACCCACCCGGCGTGCGCGCCGGGACCCGCTCGACGCGAGCGGGCAGGTTCCGGCTGATCAGTTCCGGCGGCAGCATGTGCGGCAGGCACCACTCGGTCGTGCCCTCGATCGTGTCCCCGACGTGCAGCCGTTCGTAGCCGGGTTCGAGGTCGACGAGCATCCAGATCCTCACGCCCGCCACCCTCGCCGACCGGCCGGCACCCGAGCGAGCGGACCCGAGGGCGCAGCACTGTTCCCGTCGTTACCGACCCGGGCACCGATCGGAGCCGGCTCGGTGAAACGATGCGTCATCACAGCCCGGTGCACTCGACGAAGGCCCGGAGGGCGACGCCTCCGGGCACCGGGATACCGTGCGGCCGCCCTCCCCGCCGCGGGCGCTGCCGTCACGGATTCCGCTGCGACGTCACCCGATCCAGCACGCCAACTCGTCGGCGCGCGGATCGGCCACCACCCGCTCACCCTCACCGCCGAACACCCGGACCGGCCGCGAGGCACCGATCGGCGCCCATCCCGGACCTCCCGTGGTCGCGAACTGCACCCAGGCGCGGTGCATCTCGTCGGCGAGGGCCTGCGGGGGCCGATCGCCGGTGAGCCGGTGGGAGACGTCGAGGCGGTCGAAGACGAACGCGATCTCGAGGGCATGGCACGCCCGCAGATCCTGCACCGGGCTCGGCCAGGCGAACTCGTACAACCACGCCGTGCCACCGCGGCGGGCGACCGCGTCGGCCAGGGTGACCGTGCCCGACCGGAAGGCGTAATCGGTGAGGACGGCGGCGAGCACGTCGCCGGGAGTCGCGCCCGGCCGGTGGGCCGCGTACAGGTCGGCGAGCGCGGGATCGATCCCGTACCGCTGCAGGACGAACGGCAGGTTGTCGTCGGTGATCGCCGCGGCGATACCGGTCGGCACCAGGAAGAAGCGGAACTCGTCCGTGGTCGTGCCGGCCAGCACCGGCACACCCGTGCCCGCTCCGGCGGCGATCGCGTCGATCGGCAACGACGGCAGAATCTCCCCGTCGATCGTCGGGAACATGCTCATCACGCCCAAGCCGCGCTGCACCACCGACCCGCCCCACCGGGCCGGGTCCGGATTCTGGGCGAGGTCGAGCCCGAGAGCGTCCTGGGCCGCCTGCAGGACGTCCGGGGCAAGGGCCCCGAACGCCTCGGCCGTGGCCGGCACACCCAGGCGGTCGGCGAGGACAGCCCCCACCCGGCGCGCGTCCTCGAGGTCCGAGGCGGCCGTGGCGTTGCCGCTCTGCACGACGGCGCGGTGGAACAGTCCGCTCGCGGCGGGCGAGGCCAGCAACGTGGCCACGCTCATCCCGCCCGCCGACTCGCCGAACACCGTCACGTTGTCCGGGTTGCCGCCGAAGGCCCGGATGTTGTCCTGCACCCAGCGCAGCGCGGCGAGCTGATCCAGCAGGCCACGATTGTCCGGCGCGCCGTCGAGCGACAGGAACCCGGTGACGCCGAGCCGGTAGTTGATGCCGACCAGCACCACACCGTCGCGCGCGAAGGCGCGTCCGTCGTAACTGTCGATCCGGTTCGAGCCGCGGGTGAACGCGCCACCGTGGATCCACACCATCACCGGCAACCCGGAGGCGCCCGGATTGGGTGTCCACACGGACAGATTCAGGCACTCGTCGCCGGGTTCGATGACGTTGCCGAGCAATGCGGCCGCCGGAGCGGCGTACGGCGCCTGAGGGCAGGTGGGGCCGGGCGCGGTGGCGTCGCGGACACCGTCCCAACTCGGCGCCGGGCCCGGGGCCGCGAACCGCGCCGCCCCCACCGGGGCGGCCGCGTACGGAATGCCCAGAAAGGCCCACACTCCGTCGGTCGGCGTGCCCCGAACCGTTCCCCCGGTCGTCTGCACCGTATCCGTCATGCCCCGATCCTCTCCTCGCAGCTCCTCACAACGCCACCCACCCGAGCGAATGTATCGCTGATCTCCGTAGGCCGACGGAAAGTCACATTCGCTCGGTCCGACGGCTCCTATGCTGAGTTGGACGGTCGTCGACTTTCCGCTCAGCCGAGGAGGCGCGGCATGCGAGCACTGGTGGTGTACGAATCGATGTTCGGGAACACCCGTCACGTGGCGGAAGCCGTCGCGCGCGGGCTGGGACCGGCGGACGCGGTGCGCACGGTCCCCGTGACGCAGGCGCATGAGGAGAACCTGTCCGAATACGACCTGGTGGTCGTCGGCGGCCCGACGCATGCGCACGGCATGAGCCGGGAGTCGACGCGCCACGGCGCGGTCGAGCAGGCCGAGAAACCCGACAGCGGGCTGACGCTCGAGCCGGACGCCGAGAGCGAGGGCGTCCGCGAGTGGCTCGATTCGCTGCCGGCCGGCGGCGGGAAGGCCGCATCGTTCGACACGCGCATCGACATGGCGGCCGTCCTGACCGGGCGCGCCGGCAAGGGCATCGCCAAGAAGCTGCGCAAGCACGGGTTCGAACTCGTCGCCGATCCGGAGAGCTTCCTCGTCGACAAGCAGTCGAAGCTCGAGCCCGGCGAGGAGGATCGGGCCGAGCAGTGGGGCCGCTCGCTCGCCCAGCAGGCAGCGAGCGGGTCCGAGGAGCTGCGCTGACCCGCCCGCGGGCCGAGCGAATGTATCGCTCATCTCCGTAGGCCGACGGAACGATACATTCGCTCGGCGCAACCCGGACGCGAGATTGCTCGGCGCGCCGCCGCACGCGACGGTCCATACTCGGGTGCATGCGACTGACCCACTTCGGACATTCCTGCCTGCTCGTGGAGCACCTGGGCGCGACGATCCTGTTCGACCCGGGGAATTTCTCGCACGGCTTCGAGGGCATCACGGGGCTCGACGCGATCCTGGTCACCCATCAGCACCCGGACCACGCCGACCCGGCGCGACTGCCGGCGCTGGTGGAGGCCAACCCGGGGGCCGCCCTGTACGCGGACCCGCAGACCGCCGCTCAGCTGGGCGGCGGCTGGAAGGCCGTGCTCCCGGGCGACGCATTCACCGTCGGCGACGTGCGCGTGCGCGGCACCGGAGGCCGGCACGCCGTCATCCACCCGGAACTGCCGGTCATCGACAACACCGCCTATCTGCTCGGCGACGCCGAGAACCCGGCGCGGCTGCTGCATCCGGGCGCTTCGCTGTACATCCCGAACGAAGAGGTCGACGTGCTCGCGCTGCCCGCCGCGGCACCGTGGCTGAAGATCTGGGAGTCGGTGGACTATCTGCGCGCGGTCAATCCGCGGGTGGCCGTGCCGATCCACCAGGGCATCGTCGCGGAGCAGGCCACCGGCATCTTCTACGGCCGTTACTCCGAGATGGCGCCGGAGGGCACCGAGTTCCGGGTGCTGCCCGCCGAGGATTCGGTCGAGGCGTAACCGCCGGTGCGTCCTTTGGGCTGCAGTAGCCGCCCAAAGGACGCACCGGCCGCGTCAGCGGCCTGCGGTCCTCCCGGCGGCGCGGCCGGAGAAGATGCAGCCGCCGAGGAACGTGCCCTCGAGCGAGCGGTAGCCGTGTACCCCGCCGCCGCCGAATCCGGCGACCTCACCGGCGGCGAACAGGCCCTCGAACACCGAGCCGTCGGCCTTCAGCACCCGGCCCGACAGGTCGGTCTCGAGCCCGCCCAACGTCTTGCGCGTCAGCAGGTGCAGCTTGACCGCGATCAGCGGTCCGGCCTTGGGATCGAGCAGCCGGTGGGGGGCGGCGATGCGGGTGATCCGGTCCGGCAGGTAGGCGCGGGCCGCGCGCATCGCCGCGACCTGCAGATCCTTGGTGTACTTGTTCGCGATCTCGCGATCGCGGGACTCGACGACCTGCTTGACCGTCGCGTAATCCAGCGGCGCATCCGGGGTGATCTCGTTCATTCCTGCCACCAGTTCGGCGAGGGTGTCGCGGACGACGAAGTCGACGCCGCGGCGCTTGAACGCCTCCACCGGTCCGGGTGCGCCGGGCTTGACCCGCTGCAGCACCTTGCGGATGTCGCGTCCGGTCAGGTCCGGGTTTTTGTTCCTGGCCGGAGAGCGCGAACTCCTTCTCGATGATCTTCTGGTCGAGCACGAACCAGGTGTGGTCGTGGCCGCTGCGCACGATGTGCTCGAGGGTGCCGAGGGTGTCGAAGCCCGGGAACAGCGGCACCGGCAGTCGCTTGCCGGTGGCGTCGAGCCACAGCGACGACGGGCCGGGCAGGATGCGGATGCCGTGGTTGGGCCAGACGGGGTCGTAGTTGGTGATGCCCTCGGTGTAGTGCCACATCCGGTCGCGGTTGACGACGCGCCCGCCGGCGCGTTCGGTGATCTCGAGCATCCGCCCGTCGACGTGCGCCGGCACGCCGGTGAGCATGTGCTTCGGCGGGTCTCCCAGCCGCTTCGGCCAGTTCTTCTTCACCAGGTCGTAGTTGCCGCCGATGCCGCCCGACGTGACGATCACCGCGCCGGCCGAGAGTTCGAACTCGCCGGTCGCCACGCGCGACGACGCCACGCCCCGCGCCGCCGACGACGGCTCGAGCACGGTTCCGCGCACCCCGGTGACGGCGTTGCCGGTGACGACGAGGTCGTCGACGCGGTGCCGGTTCCGCAGGATCACCCGGCCGCGCTCGACGCCGTCGAGCACCCTGCGGGCGAAGATCTCGACGAGGGCCGGTCCGGTGCCCCACGTGATGTGGAAGCGCGGCACGGAGTTGCCGTGACCGCCGGCGTCGTAGCCGCCGCGTTCGGCCCAGCCGACCATGGGGAACAGCTTCAGCCCGCGTTCCTTCAGCCACGCGTGCTTTTCTCCGGCCGCGAACTCGACGTAGGCCTGCGCCCAGCGGCGCGGCCAATAGTCCTCGTCCTCCCGGTCGAAGGCGGCGCTGCCCATCCAGTCCTGCAGGGCCAGGTCGTACGAGTCGCGGATGCCGAGCCGGCGCTGCTCGGGGGAATCCACGAAGAACAGCCCGCCGAACGACCAGAAGGCTTGTCCCCCGAGGTTGTGCGAGTTCTCCTGGTCGACGAGCACCACGGTGCGCCCGGCGTCGATGAGTTCGGCCGTGGCGACGAGCCCGGCCAGGCCGGCGCCCACCACGATCACGTCTGCGTCCATGCCCGCCAACCTACTGCAGGGTAGGTTCGTGTGGGCGGATCTTCGGGCTCAGGCCGCGCCGAGTGTGCGCAGGCGCGGCGGCCAGCGGTAGACGGAGGGCTGCGCCTCGAGGTGCAGGGCGAGGTCGATCGCGTCGAGCATCGCCTGCCGCGGCCCCGGCCGGTCGAGTTGCTTGCCGGAGATCGACAGCCGCAGCAGCCCGCCGCGCCGTGCGACCCGGGCGGCGCCGATGACCATCGCCCGGCACCACCACGGTTCGGCCTTGGCGCCCTCGCCGATGCCGAACACCCGTGCATGGGTGACGGTATCGCGGTCGAGGTCGTGGATTCCGGCGGCGCCGGCCAGGAGCCGGAAACCGGTGGCGGGCAGCGCCGCGACGGCCCCGGGCGAGGCGAGCCAGCGCGGCGGCGCGAACAGCCGGGTCCGCAGCCCCGTCTCCTCGAGCACCCGGTCGGCGGCGAGCAACCGCAGCCGCGCCTCGTGTTCGGGCAGGACCGCGAACTCGGCGCGCCGCCGCTTGGTCGCGGCCTGATCGTAGCCGTGGAGCACGATGGCGTCGCCGCCCTCGCGACGCTCGAGCAGCCACTCCTGGGTGTGCGGGTCGCGCGCCAGCCGGTAGTGATCCTTCAGTCGCGGCGCGACGAGCAGCGACAGCGGCACGCCGCGGGCGTCCATCTCCCGGGCGAAGTCGTCCACCGCCGGGCGGGTTTCGTCCCTGATGCCCGACACCGACACGATCAGCTGGCCGCTCATGGGCTCCACGGTGCCAGGGCCGGGTGAACGTCAGGCGTCGCGGACCTGAAGGGTTTCGGCATGCACGGCGTCGGCGAGGGGCCGGCCGGTCCGCCACCCGAACCGTTCGAGGTCCGGCACCTCCTGCAACCGCGTCACGAGGCCGACGCACAGCCACGCGATCGGCCGCACCGGGGTCCGCGCCCCGACGAAGTCGGCGAGGAACGCCTCGTCGTAGAACGAGACCCAGCCGACACCGAGTCCTTCGACGGTCGCCGCGAGCCACAGGTTCTGGATCGACAGCACCGCCGAGAACACGCCCACGTCGTCGATCGTGTGCCGGCCGAGGATGTGCTGCCCGCCCCGCGACGGGTCGTAGGTGACCACGATCCCGGTGCCGGACTCGGCGATGCCCTCGACCTTGATGGGGTCGAAGGTGCGCCGCCGCTCCTCCGGCAACGAGTCCGCGAACGCGCGACGGCATCCGGCGACGTGGTCGGCGAACTCGGCGAGCCGCTGCGGGTCGCGGACCACCACGAAGTCCCACGGCTGGGTGTTGCCGACGCTGGGCGCGGCGTGCGCCGCACCCAGCACCCGCCACAGGACCTGCTCGTCGACGCGCTCGCCGGTGAACTCCGCGCGGACGTCGCGGCGCGCACGGATCACGTCGTACAGGGCCGCCCGCGCATCGATGGTGTCGGTCATCGCGGTCAGCGGGGCAGCGCGGCTTCGATGGCCGCGATCACCTCGGGGGCGTCGGGCTCGGTGCGCGGCCGGAACCGGGCGACGACGTTCCCGTCCGGCGCGACGAGGAACTTCTCGAAGTTCCACTGCACGTCGCCGGCCTCCCCGTTCGCGTCGGGGTGCTGGGTGAGCTCGGTGTAGAGGGGGTGCCGGCTCTCGCCATTGACGTCGATCTTCTCCATCAGCGGGAACGTGACGCCGTAGTTGGTGGAGCAGAAGGTCCGGATCTCCTCGGCGGTGCCCGGCTCCTGGCCCATGAACTGGTTGCACGGCACACCGACCACGGTCAGGCCCCGGTCCGCGTACTCGACGGCGAGCTTCTCGAGCGCCGTGTACTGCGGGGTCAGGCCGCACTTGGAGGCGACGTTGACCACGAGGACCGCGCGGCCGTCGAACTCGGCGAGGGAGGTGGGCACCCCGCCGAGGGTGTTGATGCCGATGTTCTGCAGAGAAGTCGTCATGCCGCCCGACGTTAGTCGCGGCGGTCCCGGGTGCGGTAGTGCGCCCGGAAACCGCCGCGAACCGGCACGTCAGAGTGCGGCGACGACCGCGAACGCACCGAGGGCGACGAGCACGGCGCCGGTCAGCGTCTGCACGCGGCGGTCGACCACGCACATCGCCGACAGGAAGCCCGGCATCGACCCGCCGCCGCGGGTGTGCAGGATCGCCAGCAGGCTCGGCAGGCACCGGCCGAGCGAGACGAGCGTGAACAGGGCGGCGCCGAGCGCCGGGGAGCCGACCACGGCGACGCCGAGCACCAGCAGGTAGTACGCGCTCGACCGGATGAAGATCACGAAGCCGGGTCCGATCATGGCGCCGAAGAGCAGCGAGACCTTCCACGGGGCCATCGACCGGCGCAGGTGCCGCGGCAGCTGCCGGCGGCGCATCGGCGTCGGCAGCGTCACCAGACCCAGCTCGTGCAGACCGTAGGCGAACGCGACGACGCCCCACGCGACGAGCGCCCACGTCACCGGGACGGATCCGGCGACGAGCGCACCGAGCGCGCCGACGAGCGCACCGGTGGGGGCGCCGGTCGCGACCGACCCGAGCGCGTGCCAGCCGAGCCGGCGCACCGGCGTCGACGAGCCCGCGCGGTCGGGCTGCTTCGGAGCCGCGACGACGCCGGCGACCGACATGCCGCACGTCGACCAGTTCGCGGCCAGGGCGGTGACGGCGCCGGCACCCACGACCGCGGCGGTCGTCGCGGCGGGTCCCGACGGCGTGAGGAGCGCCGCCGCCCCGGCACCGGCGACGCCGGCGGCGGCGATCAGCGCCGCCCGGGTGCGCGACGGCACGGCCTTCTGCAGGGTGGGACGGATGTCCGGCACGTCCGTCGTCAGCGGCTCGTGCGTGAGTACTGCTGTCATGACTTCCTCCAAGGGGTCGGTGTTCTCCGGATTCGGACGACTGGTTCAGGATTCGGTGACGGTGACGGTGCCGGTCATGTACCGGTGGACCGAGCAGGTGTACTCGTAGGTTCCCGGTTCGTCGAAGGTGTGGGAGTACGTGCCTCCCCCGGTGATCCCGCTGTCGAACCGCCCCTCCGACGTGACCTGGTGCAGCACCCCGCCGTCCTCGAACCGCCATTCGACGGTGCCGCCGGCCGGCACGGTCACGTCGGGCGGAGCGAAGTGGACGTTGCTGACGACCACCACCGCGTCCGGGGGCCGATCGGACGGGCCGCAGGCCGTGACGAGCGGAAGCAGCAGGGCCGCAGCCCACCCCGGCCGCCGGGTCATTCCCGGACGATCACGGTGCCGACCATCATCGGGTGCGGCGTGCAGTGATAGGTGAACGTGCCGGCGTCGTCGAAGGTGTAGGAATACGTTCCCTCGGTGAGGAGTTCACTCTTCAGCTCCCCCTCGAGGGGGCCCTCGCCCACGACGTCGTGCGGCAGTCCGCCGTCGTCGAATCGCCATTCGACGGTCTGCCCCTTCTCGATCGTCACCGACTCCGGGTTGTAGGCCATGTTCCTCACCTCCACGACGACGGCCGGTTCGGCCGAACCTCCGGCGCTGCCGCACGCGGACAGGCTCGCCGCGGTCAGCAGGCCGGCGAGCAGGGTGACGGACCTTCTCATGGCGATTCCTCTCATCGGATGTACCGCAGGTTCGCGGTCATGCCGGCTTCGAAGTGGTAGGCGTTGTGGCAGTGGAACATCCATTCGCCCGGATTGTCGGCATCGAATTCGATCGCAAGTTCGGTGCCGGGCAGCACGTTGACCGTGTCGCGGCGCAACCCGCCGTACGCGCCGATCGCGAAGGTGTGTCCGTGCGTGTGCATGGGGTGCCACATGGTGGACGAGTTCTTCATCGTGATCCGCACGCGTTCACCCTGTTTCATGACGAGGCGGCCGGCGTCGGCGCCGGCCATGCCCCACACGTAGCGGTCCCCTGCCTGGATCAGCTCGATCCGGTAGTCCCGGTCGGGTTCGCGCGGGTCGAGCCGCACGGTGTCGGCAGGCCGCAACGCGCTCTCCGCGACGAGCCGGCCGCCGAGTTCGGGGATCGCATCGCCCACGTCGGCGTCGGCCATCGGCACCGCATCCGGGGTGCGCAGCACCGTCGAGGCATACCCTTGCCGCCCTTCGACCTTCGCGACGATCGGCCACACGCCCGACTTCACGGTGACGAGGACGTCGTAGCGTTGCGCCATTCCGACGACGATCGTGTCGGCGACGGTGGGCTGCACGTCGAAGCCGTCCGCCGCGACGATCGTGAGTTCGTGCCCGGCCACCGCGAACCGGTACGGGGTCTCCGCCGCCGCGTTGACGATCCGCAGCCGCAACCGCTGCCCCGCCGCGGCGACGACCGGGGCGGGATCATTCGGAGGACGACCGTTGATCAGGTGCAACGGATACGCGATGTGCTGGGTCATCCCGCCGAGGGGCGCGGAGTCGCCGTGCCCGGCGCTCACCAGCCGCCGGGCGACGTCCATGTCGCCGGCCGGGTGCGCGCCGGGTGCCGCACCCCCGCCGTGGCCGCCGTGACCGCCGGAGATCGCGGGGTTGAGCGCCGTGAGCACGGCGTCGGGCGTGGTGCCCAGGCCGTCGACCCAGTCGTCGAGGACCAGGACGGCGTCGGCGTCGGCGCCGGTGCGGTCGTCGGGGTCCTCCACGATCAGGGCGCCGAACAGGCCGCGGTCGGCCTGCAGGCCGCTGTGCGAGTGGTACCAGTGGGTGCCGGGGTCCGGGACGACGAAGCTGTAGTCGAACGTCGTGCCCGGTGCGATCGCCGCCTGGGTGACGGGCGCTGCGCCGTCCATGTCGTTGCGGATCCGGATGCCGTGCCAGTGGAGCGTGGTGTCGGCGTCCAGGTCGTTGCGCACCGCGGCGTCGAGCCGGTCGCCCTTGCGTACCCGCAGTTCCGGGGCGACGGCGTGCCCGCCGTAGGTCCAGGTGTCGACCAGGCGTCCGCCCAGGTCGACGGTGGAAAATCCGGCGGCGAGCGCGAACGACGCCACGGTGCCGTTCCACCCGCGGGCGGCCTCGGCGGCGGCGATCTCCGGATCGGCCGGGGAAATGTAGTCGAGATCGGACGCCGCCGATCGTGTGTCCGAGCCGGTGGCCGCCGGCTGCGTACCGGACGATGCGGTAGCGCAGCCGGCGGCACCGAACCCGAGCGCGCTCATTCCCAGCACCCCGGCTCCGAGGGAGCCCAGGGCGAGGAATCGGCGCCGGCCCAACCCGTTGTCGGGTTGTCTCATCCGATCACCTCGGGGGTGAGCAGGTCGGTGAAATCCTCGACGTTGCCGCTGATCTCCGCCGAGGAGACCTGTTGCCCGGTCGCGGCGTCGAACCCGACGATGCGCTGTGCCGCCTCGCCCTGACCCTCCGGATTGCCACCGAGGACGTAGAACGTCGCGCCGTCGAGGGAGAACGCCATGCTCGCGATGTCGGTCAGCCCCAGGTCCTGCAGGCTCAGCGACCGGATCGGTGCGAGGTTCGCGGCGTCGGACAGCACGATGCGGGCCAGGTCGCCGCCGCGCGCGGAACTGGGATGGATCGGTGAGTCGGTGTAGGCGATCGCGATCCGGGTGCCGGTGTTGTCGATGACGTCGCTCGCGAACCGCCCATCGGGCTGACCGGCGTTGCCGATCGGCGTCACCGCGCCCTGCGGCAGGCCGTTCGAGAAGTCGAAGACGTACACGTCGCCGTTCTCCCCGACCAGCAGGGCCTTGCGCGCCTCGGCGGCCCACCCGACCTTCCGGGCGCTGACGAAGTCCTCCGGCAGCACCTTCGCCCGGGCGGTCTCGGCCGGCACGCCGTCGTCGCCGACGGAGATCCGGATCAGCTCGCCGGTCTCCTCGCACACGCTGTAGATCTCGTGGTCCACGGTCCAGGTGAACGGTCCGCAGCCGACGATCTGCACGGCCCCGCTCTGCTGCTTCGTCTCGAGGTCCACGACGCGGACGCCGTAGAGCCCGTCGTCCCACGTGACGAAGTACCGCCCGTCGGAGGTGACCGCGTTGGAACCGGGCCGCGAGTGCACGCGCGCGACGTCGGGCAGCAGCGCCTCGGCCGGCTCGAGCAGATTCCCGGAGTAGGTGCTGACGGTGAAGTCCGCGGCCCCCCGCGAGCCGCGGGGGCGCCACACCTCGGCGGCGAGAACGGCCGGATCGGACGGGGTCTCGCCGACGAAGCCGTGGATCACGGGGTCCCAGATGCCGGGGCCGACGACGATGCGGCTGCCGGCGACGCCCGTCTTCGGGTCGAGGACGTTGACGCCGAGCTCGAGCTTGCCGAATCCGCCTGCCACGGCGACGAGCTGGTCACGTCGGATGGGGTCGATCTCGGCGACGTGCAGCGGTTCGGGGATGGTGTCGCCGATCTCCTGGTCGTCGTGGCCGAGCGAGATGCCCTCGCCGGGGGTGCTGAATTCGACGGTGGGATAGGTGACGTCGCCGGCGGTGTTCGCGTCGTCGCCGGACGAGCCGCAACCGGCGAGGGTGACGAGCAGCGCGAGCGGAACGACGGCCGCGGCGGGACGCACGAGGCGGCGGGAACGCGATGTCATGATCCGGCACCGACCTTCGGGCGGTCGGCGGGACGGGCCTGGCAGTCCTCGCCGATGATGGGGGCCATGGTGCAGGTGTACGACTGGGATTCGTCGGACACGCACCAGATGATCTCCTGGTCGTAGCTGCCCGAGACCGGGTTGTACATGACGGCCTGCATGTCGGGCTCGCCGCAGAAGGCGTTGGAGCACGACGGGGCGCCGCAGCAGTCGTAGTAGGCGATCAGGTAGGTCTTGCCGGTGTCGGGGTTGGTGCAGCAGCCCACCCAGAATTCGGCGCCCGGCTTGCTGCCCGGCGCGCACGTGGTCACTCCGCCTCCGTTGCAGGCAGCGCAGGAGGTGCCGTCCATGTTGCACCAGCGCCAGTACTCGCACTCGGCGGGATCCTTGCCGTCGTACACGGGCACGAGCGGTTCCGGGCCGGGCTCGGGGGCGGGTTCCTGCGCGAACGCGGTGCGGGTCACCGGAAGCGAACTGATGAGCGCCACCCCCGACACGCCCATCGTCCAGCGGCCGAGGCGGCTGATCATCGAGCGGCGCGACACCTGTTCCGACATCCGGCGTCCGGTCCGGCTCATGAACGAGCCGCCCTTGCCGGCCATCCAGGCGGCTTGTTCCTTGACGGTCTCCTCGTCGACCGGATACCGGTTCTCGTACATCTCTTCCAACGCATCTCTCCGTTCGTCCAGGGGGAAGGCGGGATTCAGGCGCTCGCGGCGGCGCGGGCCTTGGCCTGTTCGTGCAGGTGCTGCAGCGACGGGGTGCCGGTCTCGAGGGCGTTGAGCAGGCTCTCGACCTGGGCCATGTGGTTGCACAGCCCCTTGGCGCGGATCCTGCCGTGCTCGTCGAGGATCACCCCGTAGGGGGTGGTGCCGACCTGGTAGGCGATGCCGACGTCGCGGCCGTCGACGTAGCTCAGTTCGGTGCCGATGTTGCTGCCGGCGAGGAACTGCCGGTGTTCCTCCGGTGTGCCGTCGGAGACGATCACGACGTCGAGGTCCTTCTCCGCCTTGGCCATCGCCCGGATGCCGGGCAGCAGGCTCTTGCAGGTGGAACAGGTGGGCGCCGTGAACAGCAGCAGCTGCGGCCTGTCGCGGTGGCCGCCGACGCCGACGGTGCGGCCCACGTGGTCGGTGAGGCCCCGGAAGGACGGGCCGGCCTGCTCGATCTTCGGACCGGTGTCCATCATGCGGGCCCCGAGGGGGCCGAGCCGGACCTGCACCCGGCCGATCTCGCGGGCCAGCGCGAGCACCATCAGGAACAACACGGCGACCGCCACCACCAGCACGATGATCGCAACGAGAAATATGGTGTCCATCTGTCGTCCTGTCTCGGAAAGTGTTGTGGAAGAAATGGTTTCAGGCCCCGTAGCGCGACACGGCAGAGACCGCGCGCAGTTCGATGGACGCGCCGGTCAGGTGCTCGTCGACGGGCCGGCGCCCGACGTGGACCACGGAGCGCAACTGGGCCACCGCGAGCCCGGCGGCGAGCGCGAGCGCCGCGAGCGCGATTGCCGCCACCTGCTGGAGCGCGGCGATCGTCGCGGGTCCGGTGAGGGCCAGCACGATCGACGCGGCGGCGAACGCACCGGCCCGCACGGAGTGGAACCAGCCGATGCGCGGTGCCTCGCCGTGGCCGCCGAACGCGAAGCAGCCGCAGTCGAGCTCGCGCCGGCCCCGCGCGAGGTTCACGGTGAGACCGACGAAGAAGCCGAGGAACAGCACCGCCGCGACAGCCGCGGCGGCACTGCCGGCGACGCCGAGCACCAGCAGGGCACCCACGGCGATCTCCGCGGCGGGCAACACCCGCGCGACCGCCCGTTCCAACACGGGCGGCAGCAGCCGATAGCCGCGGACGACGCGCAGCAGCCCCTCGTGATCGCCGGCCTTCGGCACCCCGGCGAGCAACAACGTCCCGCCGACGAGCGCCGCAACCACCGCCCAGATCATGGTCGTCCCCTTCGCAGTCGAGTGATCGTGCCGGTCAATCGTGCGCACCGGATGCGTCGCGAACGGGTCGTCGGGGAAACGTCCGGGGGCACCGCGAGTGGAACCGGCCGTGGCGGCGCGCCCCATGCGGACACTGCAGGTGGGACACGGTCTCCGGCGCTCGGGGGACCGTGTCCGCACGGGGCACGGGGCCGTGCGGTGGCGCGGGCCACAGCGCCGCGTCGGGCGGATTCCCACTTGCCGTCCACATGTCGTTCGCGGAGGTAACCGTCGCGTAACACCGCGGCGCTACGTTGTCCCTCGCCCTGAGGCGTTTCACCGCCCGAGGTGCCGGCACCGCCGGCTGCACGGACGCACAGACGGGATACGACGATCGTGACAACCGCACTCCGGGCCGCGATTGCCCGCTCACGGGACGCCGAAACCCATCGGGATCCGGTGTATTCGCCGCTGCGCGCCCTCGGCCGCCGTCAGCTCACCCCGATCGATCTGCTCGGCCAGTCCCTGTCGACGATCGCGCCGGCCACCGGGATGGTGTTCATCGCGCTGTGGATGGTGACCCACCGGCCGGGCGTCGGCGGTCTGCTGGCGATCGCGGGGACCACCGCCGTGGTGGTGCTGGTGGCGCTGTGCATCACGCAGTTCACGCGGCGCCTCGCCGCGGCCGGGTCGCTCTACAGCTTCGTGTTCCAGGGCCTGAGTGCCCGCGCGACCCTCACCACGGGCGCGGCGCTGCTGCTGGGCTATCTCGGCATCTCGATCTCGGTGATGTCGCAGGCCGCACAGAGCCTGCTCCGCATCGCAGACCTGCTCGGCATGCACGTGCCCGGCGCCGCGCCGTGGTCGGTCACGATCGGTCTCGTCGCGGTTGCCGTCGCGGTGGTCACGGTGCGCGGCGTGCGGTTCGCGACGCGCGCCATCCTGCTCGTCGAGGCGTGCTCGCTCGTGCTCATCGTGGCGCTCATGCTCGGCACCCCGGCCGGTGCGGGCACGGCCACCACCGAACTGCCGGACGCACCCCTGAGCCTCATGCCGTTCCTCGCGATGCTCACCGTGCTGTCGATGGCGGGCTTCGAGAGCGCCGCGTTCTTCGGCCCGGAGGCCAAGCGGCCGTTGGTGACCGTCACTCGCACCGTGCTGATCTCCCCCGTCGTCGTCGGTGTCCTGTTCGTGTTCGCGGCGTGGGCCGCGTTGTCCGGCCACGGCGCCGTCGTCGTCGGCGCGTACTTCGACGGCACGGCGTCCGGCGCGAGCGTCGGTGTGGTGCTCGCGGTGCAGGCGGGCATGACGTGCTCGTGGCTCGCGTCGACCCTGGGGTGCGCGCAGGCGGGTTCCCGGCTGCTGTACTCGATGGGTGTCGAGCGGGTGCTGCCGAGCGCCCTCGCCCGTGTCCACGACCGGTTCCGCACCCCGCACGTGGGCGTGCTCTCCTTCACCGCCGCGGGTTTCGCCGGCGCGTGCCTGTACGCGTCCCTCGCGGGGGCGGATTCGGGGGCGTTCGACGGCGTCGTGGAGATCGGCCTCGTCGTGGCCTACACGCTGGTGGCCGTCGCGTCGCTGCGATTCCTGCACCGCATCGGCGAGCACACCGTCGTGACGCGGGCGGCCGCGCTGTTCGTCTCGGTCCTGGGGATGGGCCTGCTCGGCTACATCGCCGTCGACGGCACCGCGCACGGCGTATGGGTCGTGCCCGCGACACTCTCGGCGGTCGCGGCGTCCGGCACGGTGTGGCAGTACGTGCTGCGCCGGGTCCGGCCCGGCAGCCTGACGACCATCGGTGCGTTCGACTCGGTCGAGACCGGGGACATCCTCCCCGGGGCGGGGACCCTCGTGATCGGCGCGGACGGGCGGCGGCGCATCCTCCCGGACGTCCCGCACCCCGGCGACGACGCCCGTCCCCGCGACGGGAACCCGGGTTGACCGCGCACGTGTCCGTGCACGCGGACGATTCGCACTTCAGCGGACAGCAGCCGCGCGCGGTGCAGAAGGCGCTGGGGATGCTCGAGGCCGTCGCGCAGCTCGGCCCCGGCACATCCGCGAAGGAGATCGCCAGGTTCGCCGGGGTGCCGCCGACCACCGCGTACCGCATGCTCAACCTGCTCGTGGCCGACGGATTCCTCGTCCGCGTGCCGGACCTGTCCGGCTTCGCGCTGGGTCGTCGCACCGCGGAGCTCGCGCAGGCGGCCGCGGAGACGAGCCCGTCGCCGACGCTGCACGACGTCGTCGAGGAGCTGCGCACCCACACCCGATTCGGGGTGCACGTCGCCTCGTTCGCGGCCGGGCGGCTGCGGTTCGTCGACAAGGACCCCGACCACGAGATCATCGCCATCGGCGTGCTCGCGAAGAACCTGCACGCCAACGCCCTCGGCAAACTCATGTTGGCGCACCATCCGCACGTGCGTCCCGATCCGGAACTGCGGCGCCTGACCGACCACACGATCTGCGACCACGACGTCCTCGCCGAGGAACTGCGCGCCGTCGCCGCCGCGGGCTACGCGTACGAGGGCGAGGAGTGCCGGACCGGGCGGGCCGCGCTGGCGGTGCCGATCCGGGACCGTTCGGCGTTCGTCGTCGGCGGCCTCTACCTGCAGGGGTCGGCGTCGCGGGTCACCCCGGACGACGCGGTGCTCGTGCGGTTCCTCTTCGACGGCTCGGCACGCCTGTCGGGGCTGCTGTGACGGCGTGAGTCACCGGGTGGGCCGCGGCGGGGTTCGTCACCGGGTGGGCCGCGGCGGGGGTGCGTCGTCCGGGGCGAGGTGCGCACCGATCCGACGGAACAGCGTGTCGGCCTCGTTCCGGTACGCACCGGTGTCGTCGAACGCCGCCGGGTCGAAGGTGACGGCGACGGCGACGGCGATCTTCCGCGACGGCAGGTATGCCTCGACCGCGGCGTACCCACCGAACAACGGGTTCTGCATCAGCCAGTTGCCGGTGACCACCACACCGAGGCCATAGGTGTAGCCCTCGGACTGCGGGAAGCACGTGGGGCAGCCGGGCAGCGCGGTGGTCCGGCCGCGCAGGTCCGTCGACACCATCGCCCGGTACGACTCCGGGGAGAGCAGCGTGCCGGTGCCGACGGCGACCGCGGTGTCGTGCAGGTCGTGGATGTCGGTGGTCTGGACGGCGCCGCGGGTGATGGTCCAGGACGGGTCCCAGAACGTGGATTCCTCGTAGAAGGGTGTCGCGGCGGGGATCCCGAGCGCCTGCCGGCGTTCCGAGCTGAACGCATGCAGCACCGGCTCCGGGATCGCCGGCGTCTGCGACGGCGTCGTGCCGTCCAGCCCGAGCGGGTCGAGTACCTTCTCCTGCAGCAGTTCCGCCACCGGCCGGCCGGTGATCTTCTCGAGGGCCAGGCCGAGGATCACGTAGTTGGTGTGCGCGTAGTTCCAGTTGGTGCCGGGCTCGTAGAAGAGGGGCTGGGACGTGCCGTAGGCGATGAGCTCGTCGGGCGTCCAGTTCCGGAACGGGTCCCGGTAGATCGCATCCGACAGTTCGGGATTCTGCACGTAGTCGGCATAGCCGGAGGTCATCTGGGCGAGCTGCCCGAGGGTGACCCGGTCCGAATTCGGAATGTCGGGCAGCCACGTCGAGACCTTGTCGTCGAGGCGGACCTTCCCCTCGTCGACGAGTTGCAGCAGCAGCGTGGCGACGTAGGAGATGGCCACCGCGCCGTTGCGGAAGTGCATGTCGGTCGTCGCCGGCACGCCGGTGGTGGATTCGCCGTAGGCGCGGGTGAGGATCTCCCTGCCGTCGACGGTGACGCGCACGACCGCCGCCTTCAGGTGCGTCTCCGCCATGGTGTCGCGCACGATCCGGTCCACGGCCTCGGCCTGTGCGGGGTCGGCCGACGAGGCGGTCCCCGATGCGGCCGCGGTGTCGGCGGATCCGGACGGGCCGGGCGCGGCATCGTCCGTCGACGTGCAGGCGGTCAGGAGGCCGAGTGCGCACAGTACGGACAGGATCCGCCGGTTCAGGGGCATGCCTGATCTTGGCAGATGCGCTCGGCCGGTGCGATCACTCCGGCCCGGCGGCTGTGGTTCGGCGCAGGTCCCGATCGGACCGCAGGCGGGCGGTGAGTTCGGCCCTGCTGCGGACTCCGGTCTTCGTGTAGATCGCCTTGAGGTGATCGTGGACGGTGTTCGGAGTGATACCGCGACGGTCGGCGATCTCGGCGGTCGAGTATCCGGCCATCACCTCGAGGCACACGTCCCGTTCGCGGGCGGTGAGCGCGTACGCGGCGAGCAGCAACTCGGCGAGTTCGAGGCCGGTCGCATGCTCGATGGTGACCACGGTCTGCGGTTCGGCACCGCCCAGCAGCGCGGTGGCCCGCATCAGGATCCACCCGCCGGTGGCGTCGCGGATCCGCGTTCGGAACACACCCGAACCGCTCGCACGCGCCCCGAACGCGGCGGCGCGCACCATGACGGCCAGCCGTCCGGGCGCGATCTCGTCGAATCGGTCCTGCCAGTCGCGGGCGGCCGCTGTGAGCGCGAGCGGCTCACCCGCGGCCCCGGTGAGTACGACCGCCGGACCCGGGTCGCCCAGGCGGGAGGCGGCGGTGGCGCACACGGCGGCGCGGGTCGCCGACGCCACCGCCGGCGCCACCCGCGTGAGGAACTCGACCTCCGAGTCGGTGAAGTCCGCCCCGGACCGAACGAATCCGGCCGCACCCCAGCACAGTCCGCCGATGCGGAAGATCACGCGCAGTTCGTGGTCCAACCCGAGCGGACGCCACACCCCGGCGTGGCGAAGACTGTGGGCCACCTCGTCCGGGGGCAGCTCGGATCCCCGGGCCGCACTGCGGCCGTTGCGGAACAGCTCGGCGAAAGTGCCGGGATCCCGCCCGCGGTACTCGCTCTCGGCGAGCAGCGGCTCGTATTCCGGCGGAACCCGGTCGGGTCCGCTCGTCATGGAACCGATCGTCAGGGACCGGGGATCGATCATCGCCCAGCACGTCAGGTCGCTGCGCACCGTCCGGCCGACGAGTTCGATGGCGCGCCCGTGCACCTGCGTCACATCGGCGCCCGCGGCCGCGAGCGCCACCACCTCGCGGCCCACCTTCTCCGCCCGGATCTCGAGCATGAACCCAGTATGCGCTGGTGGCGGACCTGTACCCATCCCCGTTTTCGGGGATGGGCCATCGGCCGGGCGGTTCCTAACGTGACAGACATGTCCGACAACATCGAACTCTGCAGGATGGGCGAGGGCCGTCGCCTCACCCTGCCCGACGCAACCGTCACGGTCCTGTCCACCGGTGCACACGCCGGCGGAGCCTACGAGCTCTTCCTCGTCGAGGCCCCGCGCACCGAGCCGGCGCCGCTGCACGCCGAACCGTGGGCCAAGTCGTATCACGTGCTGAGCGGCCGGATCCTGGTCCGTGCCGCAGCGACCGGTCACGAGCTCGCGGCCGGGGACACGATCACCCTCGCGCCGGGAACGGTGAACTCCTTCACCGTCCTGACCGACGCCGCGACCTTCCTGCTGATCGCCGCCGGGACCTCGATGGGCGGATTCTTCGGCGCGGTCGACGCCCTCGGGCACGAGCGTCCACCGGACGAGACGGGTCGGGCTCTCCGAGAGGTCGCCGACCGGTACGGGGTCACGCTCGCAGCGGAGGCAGGTGCGTCGTGATCGTTCTCGCGCAGGTCGCCGCGCTGGTCGGCGCGGCCGTGCATCTGCTCGCCTTCGTGTGGGAGACGCTGCTGTTCCGGCGGCCGTCGATACACGAAGACCTGTTCCGCATCCCCACCGGCGACGTCGCAGCGGTGCGGATGTGGGCGTTCAACGTCGGCTTCTACAACCTGTTCCTCGGCACCGGCGCGCTGATGGGGGTGGCCCTGTGGCGGGCCGGCGAGGACACGGTCGGACGCGCGCTCGTGCTCTACACGTGTTCGTTCATGCTGCTCGCCGGGATCGCCCTGTTCGTCTCGGACCGCATGGCCATGAGCCGGCCCCGCGGCGCCGGGCTCGGGGGTGCCGCGGCGCAGTGCACGCCACCGGCGATCGCGCTGATCGCGCTCGCGGCAGCCTGATCCGCTACTCCTGCGCGGCGACGTACCGCCCCAGCGCCGCGGCGCGGTCGGCCGGTGACCGGCGCGGGCAGCTCGTGCACTTGCCGCTGTCGGTCGCCCGGTAGATCAGGCAGCAGGAGCTGCGTCGCACGAAGCGTCGCCCGTCCGCCGGTTCCGGCGATCCGGGAGCTGCCGCCGTGACGCTGCCGGTGGGATCGACGTCGACGAAACGCGGTGGCAGCAGCGGCGGCCGCGACAGCGCGGCGGCGAGGGTGCACCCGTCGTCGACGCGGTGGGCGGCACGCCCGGCGTCGAGGGCACGGTTGGCGATCGAGTCGGACGCGACGGCCCACAACGCCCGCTCCGGCGCACCCGACACCCGCGCGAGCGGCGCGATGATCGCCGACAGCGCCGGCACGAGAGCGCGCGCAAAGGCATCGCGCCCGGGCAGCAGGCGCGAGGAACGCACCGCGCCGAGGTAGCCGTCCTCCCGCAGCACGCAGCGCAACCGGGCCGGGTCGGGATCGGGAGCGTGGCCGGTGGCCAGGAGCATCGCGACGGGTCCGGCCACCAGGGTCGAACTGGCCGAGTACCACCAGAGCGTGCCGTTGACCCGAGGGTCGCTGCAGTCCCACCTGCGGCCGGTGTCGGATACCCGTCCGGCCAGCCACTGCGGATCGGTCGTCACCGTGCCCGGAAGGACGGCGGTCCCGAGGTCGACGGTGTGCGCGAAGTCGCCGAGCAGGGTTCGGGCCGCGGCGTAGGCACGCGCCGCGGCGTCGGCGTGCCCGTCAGGCATCGGCGAGCCCCCAGACCTCGAGCGTGCGTCGTCCGTCGCCGTCCACAGCCACCCGGCCACGAACTCCGAAGACCCCCGCCAGCACGGCGGGATGCAGGACGTCTTCCGGGGTTCCCGCAGCGACCACCGATCCGTGGTCCAGTACCGCCATGCGATCGCAGTACGCGGCCGCCAGCCGCAGGTCGTGCAGCGTCACCAGCACGGCGAGCCCGTCCGCGGCGAGGCTGCGCAGCAACTCCAGCACGGTCAGCTGGTGGCGCAGGTCGAGATGATTCGTCGGCTCGTCGAGCAGGAGCACGCGGGGTTGCTGGGCCAGGGCCCGGGCTATGGACACACGCTGGCGTTCCCCACCGGACAGGGCGAGCACGTCGCGATCGGCGAGGTGCAGCAGCCCGAGCCGGCCGAGCACATCCTCGACGACCACCCGGTCGTCGTCACCGAACGGTTCGAGCCATCCCCGCCGGGCGGTGCGTCCCAGCTGCACCGATTCGCGCACGGTCGTCCCACCGAGCGAGACCGGCTCCTGGACGCCGACCCCGACGAGGCGCGCGAGCGTGCGGCGCTTCAGGTCCGTGACGTCCTCGTCGCCGACGGTGATCGCGCCGGCCCCGACCCGCACCGCGCGGTAACAGGCGCGCAGCAGGGTCGTCTTGCCGCTGCCGTTGGGCCCGACGAGGGCGAGCACCCGGCCCGGGGCCACGTCGAGGTCCACCCCGTCGAGTACGGTGCGTTCG
The DNA here is from genome assembly GCF_009939605.1 of Rhodococcus sp. YH1. NCBI lineage: Bacteria > Bacillati > Actinomycetota > Actinomycetes > Mycobacteriales > Nocardiaceae > Rhodococcus > Rhodococcus sp. YH1. The sequence continues at coordinate 44,876 of NZ_WVTE01000229.1, forward strand.
CCCAGCCGCGCGCGGACCCCGGTGGCGCGCAGGCGGGTCATCGTGCCCGCCCGTAGCTGCGCCACAGCATGACGAGGAAGGCGGGCGCACCGAGCAGACCGGTGACGACCCCCACCGGCAGCTCGGTCGAGCCGCTGACCGAACGGGCGACCATGTCGGCCAGGACCAGCGCGAGCGCCCCGGCCACCGCCGCCACGGGTATCAGCCGGACGGTGTTGCGGCCGACGAGATGGCCGGCGATGTGCGGGATCAGCAGTCCGATGAATCCGACGGTCCCCGAGACGGCCACCGCCG
>NZ_WVTE01000230.1:0-44140 GCF_009939605.1 Rhodococcus sp. YH1
GAGTGGGCCGGCCCGACCCGAACGTGTCGAGGCTCGTCCGGGCAGCCGACAACAGCCGCGGCGAGCTGAGCAGGTGCAGTCGCAGTTCCGACTCCGCGGCGGCGACCGTGGCCCGCACGAGCTGCAACACCTCCGGCGCGGCGACGCGGAGCCCACCGGTGATGTCGATGGCGCCGAGGATCCGGCCGGTGCTCGGGTCGTGCACCGGCGCGGCCGAGCAGCTCCATTCGTGCACGGTGCGGTTGAAGTGCTCGGCGGCGACGATCTGGACCGAGTGGTCGACAGCGAGAGCGGTGCCGGGCGCGTTGGTGCCCACCCGCTCCTCACTCCAGTCGGCGCCCTCGACGAAGCTCATCGACAGCGCCCGGTCACGGGCGGCGTGATCACCCTCGACCCACAGCAGCCGGCCCTGTTCGTCGCTGATCGCGACGAGCAGCCCGCTGTCGGCGGCGTCCTCCACCAGCAGCTTGCGCACGACGGGGCGGATCAGCGCCATCGGGTGCCCGGCCCGGTACCGCTCGAGGTCCAGTCCCGTGAGCAGGCTCGGCTGTTCGACGGCGTCGGGACTGATGCCGTTCCTGCGGCTGCGCAGCCAGGATTCGCGGACCACCGAGCGCACGGAGGCAGGTACGACCGACGTGTCGGCCGCGTCGAGGAACGAACTGTGCGCCGAGGACGCGCGTTGCGCCAGCTGCGACGGGTCGTCGCCGGGCCGCAGCGCCACCCAGGGGTTGGCCGAGCCGGATCGTTCGTCGGTCATGCGCTGCTGCTCATCTGCCGGTTCCTCCTCCGAACAACTGTAACCCGAGTCACAAGCACGTCCGGGTGCCCACCCGTTCGGCCAGCATCACGGCCGTCGCGTGCGGCCCACGGCTGGGCACCTGCGGGAACACGGACGTGTCCACGACGCTCAGCCCCTCGGCGGCGTGCACCCGGCACCGCTCGTCGACGACGGCCGAGGCGTCGCCGCCCATCCGGCAGCTTCCGGACAGGTGCAGCGACGTCCCGAGGTGCCGCTCGAGCCACGCGTCGCCGGGGTCGAACGCGTCCGGGTCGAGGCCGGTGCGGTCGACGACGTCCGGCATCGCCGCGAGCAGGTGCGCGGCGCGCGCCACCCCCTCGCGCAGGTCGGCACGGTCGGCCGGGTCGTCGAGGTAGCGGTAGTCCAGCAGCGGCGGCCGGAACGAGTCGGCCGGGTCGAGCCGGATCGCGCCGCGGCTGCGGGGCCTCGTGAGCACCACCCCCAGGACCGGGTCGGCGACGCCGCTACCGGGGACGGACGCGGCGAACGGTGCGGTGTAGGGGCGCAGCTCGAGGTTGCCGGCGTGCAGGACGACCTGCAGCACGGGGGCCGGCCCGGGCAGCGCCACGCGGTACCGGTAGGGGACGGCGACCTCCGGATGGTCGGTGTAACCCGTACCCACACCGGGGATCTCGATCCGGGGGGTGATGCCGTGACGGGTGAGCTCGGCGCCGTCGCCGATGCCGGAGAGCATGAGCAGCTGCGGGGAGCCGATCGCACCGGCGGCGAGCACGACGTGGCCGGCACCGACGGTCTCGCCGTCCTCGGTCTCGACGCCGACTGCGCGCGCGCCCGAGAGCACGACCCGTCGCACGCGCGTTCCCGTGCGCACGGTCAGGTTCGGCCGGGCCAGCGCCGGCAACAGGTACGCGTGGGCGGGACCGACGCGCATCCCGTCGCGGATGTTGAGCGGGACGGGGCCCACCCCGTCCGGGCCGGGCGCGTTGAGGTCGTCCACACGGCGATGGCCGGCGGCGAGCGCCGCGTCGTGGAACGCGGCGCTGGCCGGGTGCAGCCGCTCCCGGGGCGTGCGGGCGACGGGCACGGGGCCGGCCGCGCCGTGCCATCGCCGGCTCACTCCGGTCTCCGCGGCGTCCGCCGCGTCGGCATCGGTCTCGGTGGCGCGGAAGTGCGGCACCACCCGATCGAACGACCAGGACGGCGGCCAGGCCTCGAAGTCGTCCGGGCGGGCCCGCACGAAATACGCGCCGTTCACTGCGCCGGAGCCGCCCAGCAACCGGCCGCGGGCGACGACGGAGCGACGACGTCCGGTCAGCCGGGCCGGGTAGGCGCAGGTCCACGGGCTGTCCGGACCGACGGGCAGGACGGTCGCGTCGAGCACCGCGGGCGGGGTGTCGGCGGTCGTGCGGTAGCCGGGGCCGGCCTCGAGCAGCAGGACCGTCCGGTCGGGGTCCTCGCTGAGCCGGGCGGCCAGCACGCAGCCGCAACTGCCGCCGCCGACCACGACCACGTCGGCGTGCACCGGATCGGCCATGGATGCGGGCGCCCCGGCTCAGCCCCGGATGCGGGGCGCGAGCGCCGCCGGATCCCGGGCCTCGACCGCGCCCCACCACAGTCCGGCGCCGTAGGCGATGTCGTCGAGGCGCTTGTAGAACACGTAACGCAGGGGGTCGAGGCCGCCCTCCTCGCGGTGGCCGTACCAGTCCCACAGCCCCTCGGCGACGGCGAAGCCGAGGACCGCGCGACGCACCTTCGGCGAGACCACGGCGGCGACGAGCGTGACCGGCCAGTAGTGCCGGCACAGCGCGGAGGCGACCTGCCACATCCCGCCGACGAACCCCTGCGCGGTGAGCACCGCCGCGATGCGGGTCGGCTGGTCGAGTTCGGTGAACATCCGCCGCAGCCGGAGCATCGTCACCGACAGCGACGCGACCGAACCGACGACGCCGAGGCGGGTGCGGCTCGCGGCGGCCACACACGCGAACAGCATCGACCCCGACATCGACATGGTGGGCACCGAGCCGGGGTGCCGGCTCGCGAGGGGCGCCGCACCCGTGCCGTAGAAGGCCTTGCGGGTGAACCACTTCCGGAATCCGACGCGGTGGTCGTGGGCCACGTGCGCCACCGGTTCGTAGCGCAGCCGCCAGCCGGCCTCCTGCAGCCGCCAGCACAGGTCCACGTCCTCGGCGACGTGCATGGCCTCGTCGAAGCCGCCGGTCGCGGTGAGCACGTCGCGGCGGACGATGATCGCGGCGCTCGGTACGTACGAGACCGGGCTGCCGGACTTGACGGCGGCCTCGCGGCGGCCGAGATCCAGCGACGAGCGCGCGTGTTCGTAGCGCCCCAGGGCGCCCTTGTCGGGCTCGAGCGCGACGACGCGCGGGGCCACCAGGGCCACCGCAGGGTCGGAGAAGTGCCCGAGCATCACCTCGAGCCATCCCTTCCGCGGCACCACGTCCGAGTCGAGGAATGCGACGAACGGCGTTGTGGCGGCGCGCAGTCCGGTGTTGCGTGCCGCGGCCGGACCACGGGATCGCTCGTGCCGCAGCACCCGGACCGACGCCCTGGCCGGGGCGTGCACCGGGACGTCGGAGCCGTCGTCGACGACGATCACCGTCAGTCCCTCGACGGCCGCCAGCAACCGCTCGAGCCCGGCCGTGTTGTTCTTGACGGGAATCACGACGGTGACGTCGGACGTGGCAGGCAGGGCCGTGGGACGGGGGTTTCCGACGCCGGAGTCGAGCAGCCGCCGCGCCACGACGGCGGTCTGCGAGTCGACGACCTTCACGTAGCCGTCGCCGATCATCGCCGCGGCCGCCGGGGCGAGCTTGAGCATGCGGGTGGGCGAGCCGCCGATGAGCACGCGGCCGTCGGAGTAGGCGCGCACCCGCGGGTCGATACGGACGCCGAATCCGTCGGGCAGTCGGGCCGTGCTCGTCAACGGAGTCTTCCTTTCCCATCCGGCTCCCACCGGGTTACCTGTGCCGTTGCTCGATCGACGAGTTCGGCGAACCATCGTGCCCCCTGCGCCGCGCTCGCGGGCGTCGGATCCCCCAGCACGCCGTTCGCGGACACGGCGACGATACCGCCCTCGCGCATCCGTGGCATCAAGTCGGCGAGGGTGCCGGTGTTGCCCATCTCGGCGCGGGCGGTGTCCACCACGCGCGGGTCGAGGTGCAGCAGCAGGCTGGTCTCGGTGACCCCGGCGTGGGCGTCGCCGCCGGGCACGGCGAACGGCAGCCACGCCACGTCGCGGCCCTCGTAGCGCAGCAGGGACACCGCCCTGGTCAGCGGGTGCACGTTGCCGCCGTGCCAGTTGACGAACAGCAGGCGCGCGGCCCACCGGCACACCGAACGACCGTATTCGACGAGGACGGTCTCCATCGCCTCCGCGCCGAGCGAGACGGTGCCGGGGAAGCCCTCGTGCTCGCCGCTGGACCCGTACTCGAGGGCCGGCGCGACGAGCACGCCCGGTAGGGCGGCCGTCAACGCGCGGGCGATGCGGGTGTCGGTGTCGAGCGGCAGGTGCGGCCCGTGCTGCTCGAGCGCGCCGACGGGAACCGCGACCGTGGCCCGGCCCGGTTCGAGGTCGGGCCAGTAGGCGGTGGCGAGTTCGCGGGTCACCGGTCCGATGGTAGGGGTGCACCCTCCGGGTCGCCGTCGGCGGTGGCGAGAGCGCGCTCGACCCGGGCCAGCGCCCCCTGCCAGTGGGCGCGCTGAGCAGCGCGTTCGCCCGGGCCGGCGAGGCGCTCCTGATGGAAGCGGAGCACGGTGCCGCGGGGCGCGGCCGAGACGGCCACCTGCACGGTACTGTCGTGGTTCCAGCCCGCGGGCCGCCAGGTCAGGCGCACCCGGTCCCCCTCGTGGCGGCTGCGCAGCTCCCCCGTGACACCGTCGTCGCTGCGCCACTCGGCACCCGGGGCGCGCGGGACCGTCGCGCCGCGGCCGAGCCACAGCTCGGGTGTGCCGACGAGCAGCCGCCACACCGCGTCGATCGGATGCGGCAGGGTCTTCGACACCCCGATCTGCCATCCGGCGTCCTTCGTCTGTCCGACCGGCATCACTTCTCCTTCTTCCGATGGGCACGAACCTTGTCACGGTTGCCGCACCGCGCCATCGAGCACCAGCGCCGCGTTCCCGCGCGGGAGGTGTCGGCGAAGACGATGGCGCAGTCGTCGGCGGCGCACCGCTTGATGCGCTCGGCGTACGGACCGGTCAGCAGGCCGATCGCGTCGCGGGCCAGCGTCGACAGCACCTGACTGCCGGTGACGGGAGTGACCACGCCGGGCGGGCGCAGCTGCGGGGCGATGTCCGGCCGGGCGGCGGCCGCGTCGAGGGCGGCACCGTCGGCGGCCGCCGGCCCGTCTCCGTCCGCAGACCGGTTCGCGGTGCGCCACAACACCTCGCGTAGTTCCTTGGCGCGGATCAGATCCTCGGCGGTGACGTCGACCGCTGCCGCGGCGACGGTCCGCCCGAGCAGGTGCGTCGCGACCCAGCGCGCGAGGTCGCCCGGGGCGTGCAGCGTCTCCCACCGGGCCCGCTCCCCCTCGCCGCCGGTGTAGAGCAGATCCAGGCACGGCGCTCCGGTGTCGACGACGAACTCGGTGCCCTCGGCGGAGCGCATGTCGATCGGACTCACGTAACCACATTAACCAGTTACACGTCCTTGCGAGGAGTTTCCGTCCGTTCGGCGGTCGGTGCGGACAGAATCGAGACACCGCGAGCGGAAGGCAGGCCGATGAGCAAGCTGCTGTACTCGGCGACGATGTCGGTCGACGGATTCATCGCCGGTCCCGGCGGCGACATGTCGTGGCTGGTGCCGTACCTCGGACCGGATCCGGCGATCGACGACCTCGTCGGCGAGATCGGCGCGCTCCTCGTCGGCAACCGCACCTTCCGCGGCGACGACCCGCACAAGGGCACACCCGCCGAGGGCGAGGCGTTCGGTGGCGGCTGGAGCGGACCGCAGTTCGTGCTCACCCACCACCCTCCGGCCGAGCCGGTCCCGGGCGTGACGTTCGTCGGTGACCTCCACGCGGCCGTGGCCGCGGCCACCACGGCCGCGGGCGGGAAATACGTCAACGTGCTCGGCGCCGACGTCGCCCGGCAGTGCCTCGAGGCCGGCCTGCTCGACGAGATCTTCGTCTGCATCGCGCCGGTCCTGCTCGGCGACGGCGTCCGGCTGTTCGACCGCCCGGGCGGAACCCCGCTCGCGCTGGAACGTCTCGTCGCGACCCGCGGGCCCGTCGCGACCGACATCCGGCTGCGGGTCGTGCGGTGAGGCCGCTATCCACCTTCGACAGGACTCTCGTCGCCGGACGGCGGAGGGAGCCGGATCCCGGCGACGAGGCCGTGATGATCGGAGCCGGGCAGCTCGATCCGTTCGAGGGCGGTCGCCGTGGCGCCCCGCGTGAGGATGTGATCGATCCCGACGAGGGCCGGGTAGCGGCGGTCCGCCGGATACGTCGGCACGAGCCCGCCGCCGACCCGGTCCGCGGCGTGCACGTACCCGTCGTCGAGCAGGTCGCGGAAGCGGGTGTGCGAGTACGTCCCGTTGAAGTCCCCGCTGACCACGACCGGGGCCGTGCCGGACACCGACTCGAGCTCCGCGTCCAGTCGTTCCAGCTCGGCCGCCCACGCCGGAGCGGGTGTCAGGTACGGCGGCGCGGGATGCACCGCGTACAGGATCAGCGGGCGTCCGGGACCGGTGTCCAGAGTCGCGGTCAGGTTCGTCGGCCCGAACCCGTCGAGCTTCCGGCCGGCCGAGACGGGAAACCTGCTGTAGATCCCGGCGCCCGCACCGCCGGTCGGCGTCGGGGCCAGGAAGCGATGCGGTAGCAGGTCGTCGAGCCCCGCGACCTGCAGCGCGGCCACCGCGCCGTCGGTCAGCTCCTGCACGGTGAGGACGTCGATCTGTCGCTCGCGCACCGTCCGGACCAGCGCATCGGAGTCGGCCTGCCCGACCATGAGATTGGCCTGCATCACGCGGATGGTGGGACCGGATGCGGCGTCCGGCCCGTCGCCCGGGACGCCGGGCAGGTACAGCGGTCCCAGGGTCCATGCGCCGGCCGCGACGACGACGCGTGCCGACGCCAGCAGTACCGGTCGCCGGGCGAGCGCGGCGGCGATCGCGCCCGCCACCGTCCCGAGCAGCAGGTACGGACCCAGCGACGCCCATGCGATCACGGCGTTGTTCTCCACGTCCGACGCGAAGGCCATGAGCGCGGTGAGCCCTGACGCCGTCGTGACGACCGCGAAGAGGACGGCGATCCGTCGCGCCGGCGGCGGCCTCACCATCATCACAACCTCGCATGCCGCAACCGCGCCGAGTTGCCGACCCCGATCCGGGACACCCGCCGGCACCGTGACCGGGCAAAGCCGGCGTTCCGCCGGCGATCCTCAGTATCGCGGGCCTCCTTCCGGGGCGGGAGTGTGCAGCGACGTCCGCGCCCCGAACACACCCGCGTCCGTGATTCCGGCGCGCGGGGGGGCCGCGTCGCCGAGGGCCTCATCGGCGGGCTCAGTTGTTCGGACCGAGGCTCGGCTGGTCGTCCGTCGTCGGAGGAACAGTCGGTTCCATGGCCGCCGGAGCGGATGCCGCAGCCTCGGTCAGCGGTACACCGGTGGCAGTGCCGGTGCCCGTACCCGAACCGCGGTGGGCCGCCTTCTTCGCCAGCGCCTCGACCCTGTGCTGCACCTGTGGCACCTTGTCTTTCGCGGTCTGCGTCGCACCGCTCACCTTCTCGTGCACCGCGGGGTTGTGCCAGAGGCCGAGGGACTGATCCCTCATCTTCTCGTAGGTCTGCCGCCCGGCACGGGTACCGAGGACGAAGCCCACGGCCGTCCCGGCGGCGAAGATCACTGCTCGGACCATGATTTCTCTCCCTTGTTGGACGAGTGCCGAGATTCGATTCGGAGGCCGCGACGAATTCCTACGGACCGGCCGCCTCTACCCGGTCGGCACCGCCACCGCCGCGGGTACGGCAACCGACGGCGTGTGTCCCGGCGCAGACCAGCACTACGACCACCGTCCACAGCAGTGATCCGAACACCCATATGCCGACGGTGATCCCGCTGCCCACCCACAGGCCGTCGAGCACGGCGATCGACAACGGCCGCAGCACCAGCGCGTCCTCGTCACCGACAGCTTTCCCCTGCATTCGACCGCTCCTCGCCCTGTCCCCCTGTGAACCGCGAGCCCCCGCCCCTTCTCAGCGCCGTCGCCTCACCCCGCAACCGCGATCGATCCCCCTGTCCCGGGAAGCCGATCCGAGGTAAGCCGGCCACCCCGTTGCCACCCGGAAACTGCTGGGGCAAGACCGAGTTCAAGACCGGAGAGGTGGCGGTACCGATGTCGCCGCACACGTGGATCGGCGGAGGCCGCCCGATTCGTCGATCCACCGCCGTATCGAACTGCTCGTGCGCGAATACAGCAGCACCATCGCAACCCTCCGGTCCCGGTCCCCTGCCAGGAACGGCCTGGCACATAGCCCTGCAACACATCCCGGAGTCGGCGACCGCCCACCCTGTCACCCGTCACAACGATAGAGCAGGCAGCGGGGCTGTCGCAGAGGAACGGAGCCCGCATGTTCTGGGCGGACCCTGGACACGCCGGTAGTCCGCGCGGCAGCACGGGCGGGCCGATGTCGCCGACAATGTCGTTGTCGGGATCGTCGTTGCCGGGATCGCCCGCACCGGCGCGTCCGGGGACACCACGGCGACGACAGGATCGGAGGGCCGGAAGTGGTTGTCACGACACTCGGCCGACGTCGGATCCTCGGCTACCGGGCCGCGGCCCAGGGACTCGACCGGACCTCCGCCGGGCGAGATCGGGTGCTTGCGCTCGGGGTCCAGGACACCCCGTACGGATCGGCCCGCGACGCGCTCGCCGCACGATCGGACGACGCTGCGGCAGAACATGATTCACTCGTCCTCGTATGGTCGTGGCGCGGGGCGCCGCACCTGCATCGGCCCGGGGATCTCGCGTTTCTCGCCGCGGCCCTCTGGCCGGTGAACGACACCGACGCCACGACACGTATCGGGACCGGGCAGATCCGCGAGGGCGCCCAGCGCGGCCTGCGCGCATTCACCGAGGCGGCCGAGGCCATGGGCGCCGCGCTCACCGGCCCGATGACCAAGGGAGAGCTGAGTGCGGCGGTCAGCGCGGCGGTTCCCGCCGACCTCACCTATCACTGCCCCTCGTGCAGAACCCGCCACATCTCCGGTGCGCTGTTCCAGCAGGTCGGCCTCGCGGCGCGCGTGCGGGTCTGCCCACAGGGCCGCAGCACCCACCTCGACGTCCTGCCCGCAGGGATCGGACCCGATGCGGTGCCCGAGCGCGCCGAGAGCACCGCTGCCGCCCTGCACCGATACGCCGACGTGCTGGCGCCGGTCACACCGGCCGGGCTGGCGGCCTTCCTGGGCACCGACATCGCAACGATTCGCGCGGTCCTGCCCGACGATCTGGTTCCGGTGAACGGCCCGGCCGGGAAGGGCCTGGTGCCGGCCTCGGCGGTCGCTGACCTCGACGGGGCCGCCGACGTGCGAGCGACCCGCCTGCTGCCGCCCGGCGATCCGTGGCTGCAGGCCCGGGACAGGGAGTTCCTGGTGCCGGACCGAGCGCGCCGGAAGGCGATCTGGCGCCCGATCGGCAGCCCCGGTGTCGTCCTCGTCGACGGGGAGATACGAGGGATCTGGCGGGCGAGGGCCACGTCACGGGACACGCTCGCGGTGTCGGTCGAGCCGTTCGAGCCGCTGTCCGTGCGGACGCGGGACGAACTCGAGGCCGAGGCGCAGCGACTGGCCCGCGCCCGGGAGCGCACCGGCGCGACCGTGGGGTATGCCGGCTGACGATCCGGCGACCGCGCCCGGACGTGCCACCGGATGTCGGGGTCGCCGTCGACAATGAACCGGTACCCCTGTCGATCCGGCCCCGTCCCGTTCGTCGTCATGTCGTACGGCAACCCTGCCGCACAGGACACTCACCCAACGAGAGGTGCTCACCATGAAGTACATGCTGCTGATCAACGCCGCATCGGCCGACGCGAGCGACCAGTGCAGCGTCGAGGAGTGGATGGTCTACGACAAGCAGATCCAGGAGACCGGAATCGTCGTTGCCTCGGAGTCGCTCGCGGACCTGACCACCGCGACGACCGTGCGGGTCGGCCCCGACGGTGCGCGTGCCGTCACCACCGACGGGCCGTTCGCCGAGACCCGCGAGGTCTTCGGGGGCTTCTACGTCGTCGACGTGCCCGACCTCGACGTCGCGCTGGACTGGGCGGCCCGCTGTCCCGGGGCGCGCGGCGGCGGATCCGTGGTGGTGCGGCCGATCGCCGACTTCGGGCAGTGACCGCGACGGACGGGCCGGGCGCCGGCACCCGGGTCGACGCCGCCGTGGAAGCGGTGTTCCGGGAGGAGCGCGGTCGGCTGCTCGCCGCGCTCGTCCACCGCTTCGGCGACCTCGACCTGGCCGAGGACGTCGCCGCCGAGGCGATCGAGGCGGCGCTGGTGCACTGGCCCGTCCGGGGCGTACCGGCCAAGCCGGGGGCCTGGCTGCTGACGACGGCGCGGCGCAAGGCCGTGGACCGGCTCCGGCGGGATCAGGTGTACGCCGCCCGGCTCGCCGTTCTGCAGGTGGATTCGGAACGGGCCGCCCCCTCCCGCACCCCGGACGCCGGCAGTGAGATGCCCGACGAACGCCTGCAGTTGTTCTTCACCTGTGCCCACCCGGCGCTGCCGGCCGAGGACCGGGTGGCACTGACCCTGCGATGCCTGGCCGGGCTCGAGACACCCGAGGTGGCGCGCGCCTTTCTCGTCCCGACCGCGACGATGGCCCAGCGGATCGTACGGGCGAAGAAGAAGATCCGGCAGGCCCGCATCCCGTTCCGGGTGCCGGATCCGGACGAGTTGCCGGAGCGACTGCCGGGCGTGCTACAGGTGCTCTACTCGGTCTTCACCGAGGGATACGTAGCCAGCTCGGGGCCGGACCTGCAGCGTCTCGACCTCGCCGAGGAGTCGATCCGGCTGGTCCGGATCCTGCGCCGACTGCTGCCCGGCGAGCGGGCGGTGACCGGGCTGCTCGCTTTGATGCTGCTGATCCATGCGCGACGCGCCGCCCGGACCGGCCCGGACGGCGAGATCGTTCTGCTCGCGGATCAGGATCGCGCACGGTGGGACCACGCCCTGATCGCCGAGGGCACCGCCCTCGTGCCCGTGGCGCTGACCGGCGGCCCGCCGGGTCCGTACGGAGTGCAGGCCGCGATCGCGGCGCTGCACGACGAGGCCCCCGACGCCGCATCCACCGACTGGCCGCAGATCGTCGCGCTCTACGACGTCCTGTCCGCCCTGGCACCGTCGCCGGTCGTCGCGGTGAACCGCGCCGTGGCGGTGGCGATGCGCGACGGTCCCGAGGCCGGCCTGGCGCTGCTCGACGCACTCGCCGACGAGCCCCGGCTGCGCGGCTACCACCCGTATTCCACCGCGCGCGGCGAACTGCTGCACCGGCTCGGCCGCGACGACGAGGCCGCCGTCGCCTACCGGCAGGCGCTCGAGCAGGCCGGAACCGAACCCGAACGGGAGCACCTGCGCCGGCGGCTGGACGAGACCGGCCCCTCGTGACCGGGACGAACCCGCGTCCACAAGGTTGGTGCTGCGGCATCGGCCGAGTGGACGGCTCCACAACCACCCCCTCGTCGCGGAAACCTCCCGCTAGCCGTCGAAGCCGCTGCGGGCGGCCCAGCCCGACGCGGCGAACGACTGTCGCAGGGCGGCGCGCAGGTCCGCTTCACCCGCAAGGGCTTTCATCGCGGACCGGTACTCGTGCGGGCATCGGCCGACGAGTGCGGCGAACCCGGCACAGTGGCGCAGGAGCGCGGCGAACAGCGCCTCCTGGGACTGCAGCGGCAGCGGCGGCGCCCCCGGCGGCGCGAGGGCGCCCCACTTCGAGACGTACACGCCGAAGGACGCCGGCCGCTGTCCGCCGTCGATCTCCAGCCGGCACTCGTCCGCGGTCACGGTGCGTCGCGTGTAGTTCGGCTCCGTCGCATCGAGGCACGCGAGCTGGTCTCGGTCGAGCAGCGACGCGAACACCGGGGTGCCGGTCCCCGGCCGCCGGAACGCGGTCGCCGCAACGTAGCCGGGCACGCTGACGTGGGCGCTGTGCCCGACGGCGATGCCCTCGACCGTCGCGCGCAGGAACGGCACGGTGGTGTCGACGTTTCCGGCCGTGAACTTGCGTCGCACGACCGCCGGGCACGCGTTCGAGCCCACCGCGACGACGAGGTGCCGGTCGCCGACGCCGGCGACGCCGGCCCGGCGCAGCGCCTCGTCGAGCGTCGAGTCCTCGCGCCCGTCCAACCGTGCCGCACCGAGGCCGGCTCCCGGCCGGGGACGTGCCCGGTGATAGCCGTCCTCCCGGAGCAGGCCACTGCCCGGCGCGGCCGTCCCGGGATAGAGCCAGGGGGCGGCCGCGAAATCACCACAGTCCGTTCCGGCGGCAGAAGCCACCTTCCCAGTATGGCGCCGCGAACGCGCGGTACCCTCCGGCCGTGCAGATCGAACCGCGTCCCATCGACGACGCCGAGGTGCGGTCCCTGATCGACGAGGTGCAGCTCGAGTACGTCCGTCGCTACGGCGGACCGGACCACACGTCGCTGCATCCGGAGGAGTTCACCCCGCCGCACGGCGTCTTCCTGCTCGCCCGCGGCGGCGGTGCGCCGGCGGGGATCGGTGGCTGGCGGGCCCGCGACTCGGCGCATCCGGGACTGCGCGACGGCGACGCCGAGATCAAGCGCATGTACGTGCGGGAAGGCGCCCGCCGCCGGGGCGTGGCCCGACGGATCCTGGCCGAACTCGAACGCACCGCCGTCGAGGCGGGCCGGCGGCGGATGGTGCTCGAGACCGGCACCGAGCAGCCCGAGGCTCTCGCCATGTATGCCGCCGCCGGATACGAGCCGCTGCCCGAACGGTTCGGCAAGTACGCGTACTCCGCATCGTCGCTGTACTTCTTCAAGGACCTCGCGCTGCCCGGCGACGACGCGCCCCGCGTCCGTCCCGCACTCGCGGCGGAGCTGCCAGTTCTTCAGGACATCGAGCGCGCGGCCGGCCGCGCGTTCGCGGACCTCGGAATGGACGCCGTCGCCGCCGACGCGCCGCCCACGCTCGAGGAGCTGCACGAGTATGTGACCGGCGGGCGCGCCTGGGTGTGCCTCGACGGCCACGACCGCCCGGTGGCATACCTGCTCGCCGATGTCGTCGACGGCACCGCCCACATCGAGCAGGTGTCGGTGCATCCGGACCATGCGCGCCGCGGGCTCGGCCGGGCCCTGATCGACCATCTCGCCGGCTGGGCGCGTGTCCGCGAACTGCCCGCCCTGACGCTGACCACCTTCGCCGACGTCCCGTGGAACGGGCCGTACTACCGGCGGCTCGGCTTCCGGTACCTGCGCGACGACGAACTCGGCCCGGGGCTTCGGCAGATCCGGCGCGACGAGGCCGCCGGGGGTCTCGACCGGTGGCCCCGCGCGGCCATGCGACGCGAACTCTGAAGTTCTGCAAGACGTCTCACGTGCGGCGCGGTACCGCGGCGGCCCAGAATCGCCGCACCAGGTCCGTCGTCTCGGCCGGCGCCTCGAGCGGTACGAGGTACGCGGCGCCGTCGACGACGGCGCAGGACCCGTCGGGTAGCAGCAGGCTCGCCGCGCGTGCCTGCTCGGGCGTCCAGCCCTTGTGATCGCTGCCGGTGACGAACAGGGTCGGGACCGACACCCGTGGGAGCCGCTCGGTGAGGTCGGGCCGGTGCAGCGAGATGGAGACGACGGCGTTGCGCAGCGCGGCCCGGTCCGCGCGGACGAAACAGTCCTCGACGAGTGCGACCGCCTCCGGGTCGCGCTCCCTCGTTGCGGCGGAGAGCAATACGTTCGTCACGCCGGACCGGATGAACCCGGCGGCGCCGAGCGTCCGGTAGGCGGCGAGGAGGAACAGCGTGCGTGCGCGCTCCGGCCGGTTCAGCGCCTGGACGGGCGTCCCCAGCGTCACCAGCGTCCGGCACCTCGACGCCGCGTCGGTCGCGAAGACGATGCCGACGTGGCCGCCCCAGGCATTGCCGACCCAGTCGACGGGTTCGTCGATACCGAGGGCGTCGAGCACGGTGACGGCCGCCGCGGCGCATTCCCCGGTGGTGTAGCGCCGGCCGGGGTCACCGCTCGCCCCGTGCCCGGGACCGGTGACCACGACGAGGCGCCGGTCGACTCCCAGCGCGTCTTCGACTCTGCTCCAGGATCTTTCGTCGACGAACAGGCTGTGCCAGAGCACCGCGGGCCGGCCCTCCCCGTGCACGCGGACGGCGAGTGGACCCACCTCGGTCGAGATCTTCTGCATCCGTGTCATGACCGCCACCACCTCCGGTGCGACTCGGGTTGACACTGTCAATTGCTATGGTCCCGCGGTAGGTTGACACTGTCAATGGGCGGAGCCGCGCACGCCGGGAAGGGCTGGTGGACGGATGACCGACACGCTCGACGAACGGCTGCTCCGAGCCGCGCTCGAACTGCTGAGGGAGCAGCCGGCCGAACGCCTCAGCCTCCGCCGGGTGGCGCAGCAGCTGGACGTGAGCCACCAGGCGCCCTACGTGCACTTCGGGAACAAGCGCCGGTTCCTCGCGGCCGTGGCGGGCACCGGGCTGCAGGGCGCCGCGGCAGAGGCGGCCGCCGCCGTCGAGGCAGCCGGATCCGATCCACGGTGCCGGCTGCACGCGCTCACCGACGCCTACCTGCGGTTCGTCCGGGAGCGCCCGCACGTGCACGACCTGGCCTACGGGCCCACGGTCGACAAGGCCGATCACCCGCGCCTGCAACAGGCGGCCGCCGACTACTGGCGTCTGTTGCGCGGCACCGTGGCGGCCTGCCAGCCCGAGGGTGTGGAGGAGGCCGAGGTGCTGCGGCGGTGCGCTGCCACGTGGGGCACCGTCTACGGCATCGCCCGGCTGACCACCCTGCACCAGATCCCCGCGTCGGTCCCCGGCGACCGCGACGGCCTGTTGCACGAGGCCGTCGACGTGCTCCACCGGGGCTGGCAGGCCGGCGACTCGGCCGGGATCCCGGGACAGGACCCGTCTTCCCCGTCGCCGCCGGGTCGCCGGTGACCGCACCGGTCCGATGCCGCCGTTAGCCGACTTGTTCTATTTCAAATAGAACAATATGCTTGTCCCGTGCTCATCAGACTGGACCCGAACTCGCCGGACCCGTTGTTCGTGCAACTGGCCGCGGCCGTGCGCGGCGCGGTGGCCCGGGGCGAGGTCCGGGCGGGCGAGCGCCTCCCCGGCGCGCGCGACCTCGCCGCATCGCTCGGCCTCAACGTCCACACCGTGTTGCGGGGGTACCAGCAACTGCGCGACGAAGGCCTGGTGGAGCTGCGCCGCGGACGCGGCGCGGTCGTCACCGACCGCGCCGAAACCGGGCATGCCGCTTTGCATTCCGCCGTCGCTCAGGCCGTCGCGCACGCCAAACGCGTCGGCCTGAGCGCCGACGATCTCGTCGACCTGATCAGAACGGAGTACCGATGACAGACGATCCCGGCACCGACCGGCGCCCCACCGGCCGCATCCTCCTCAGCTCCACGGCCGCACCCCTGGCCGTCGCCGCCGCGGGCGCACTCGTGCTCCGGAGCTGGCATGCGCAGCTACCGGATCCGATCGCAACACATTGGAACCTCGACGGCACCGCGGACGGATTCGCCGGCCTCCCGGCGACGATCGCACTGTTGCTCGGGTTCGGTGTCCTGTTCGCCGCCCTCGGTTTCGGTCTCGCCCGGGCCGCCGACACCGACCCTGCCCTCACCCGCGCGGTCGCCGCGACCGTCACGGGGACGGTCGCTTTCGTGACCGCCCTGATCGTGCTGGTCACCGGCTCTCAGCGGGGACTCGCGGACGCCGCCGCAGCCTCGCCGCCGGGGGCGTCTCTCCTGGCAGCACTCGGCATCGGCGTCGCCCTCGGGGCCGTTGCCGCCGCGGCGGTGCCCCGGTGGTCGCGCGGACCTGCCGCTCCCCCGGCCGCCGATGCACCGCGAATTCCCCTCGGCGCAGACGAACTCGTCGCGTGGACCCGATCGGTGGCCACCGGCAACGTCACAACGATCGTGCTCGTCGCGGCGATCGGTATCGTCGCCGCCCTCGGCGTGCTCACACGCCTGTGGATCCTGCTGGGCCTGGCCGTGCTGCTCGCCGTGCTGGTCGCGCTGACCTGCTCGATCCGCGTCACCGTCGACGTCCGCGGGGTCACCGTCGCGGGCCTGTTCGGGTGGCCGCACCTGCACACCCCGCTCGGTGCCATCGCCTCCGCCTCCGTCACCGACGTGGCACCGCTGAAGCACTTCGGGGGCTACGGATACCGCATGGCGGTACTGGGCCCGCTGCGCGGTGCCCGAGGGTTCGTCCTACGCGGCGGCCCCGCGCTGGTGCTGCACCGGCGCGACGGCGCACGCGCCCTGGTCGTGGTCGACGATGCCGCGACCGCCGCCGGCCTCGTCAACGCCCTCGTCGAGACAGGACCGAGGCACCCCCAGTAGATTCCCGTGGAACATCTCACCTGCGGGCGGCGGAGAGTCCGGCACCGTCGATCATCCGCCGGCCACCACGTTGAGCGATCCGAGCTGCACAACACATCAACAACCAACCGGGCGCAATTCCCGGCGCGGGACGGTGCTTCGCACCACCGAACCTCACCGCTGGAGGATTTCGGAGAGCCGCCTGATGCCTTCGGCGATCTGGGCTTCGGTTGCGGCCCCGTAGGAGAAGCGCAGGAACGGTGCGGGTGGTTCGTCCACGAAGAAGTGACTCCCGTCTCCGATGAGTACCCCGGCCGCGTACGCGGCGGTGCAGATCTCGCGGGCATCTGCGCCCTGGGGCAGCCTGGCCCACAGGTGAAGGCCACCGCGCGGGACGCACGGGATGCGGATGCCGGGCGTCGTGGCGTGGATCGCGGAGGCAAGTGCGTCGCGTCGCGTCGCGAGCTCTGCGCGCAGGCGTTTCAGGTGCCGGGGCCACGCATTCGAGGTCAGGAGACCGCAGGCGATTTCCTGCACCAGCGGCGCGACGCAGAGGTCGTCGGCGGTGCGGGAGGCCCGGAGCCGTTCACCTGCCGGGCCGCGCGCGATGACCGCGCCGAGCCTGAGACCTGGGGAGGCAGGCTTCGAAAGGGTGAGGATCGATACGACGTGTCCGTGGGGGTCTTCGGTGAAGAGGGAGGGTGGGGCCTGTCCGTCGATTCCGAGGTGTCTGGCCCAGTCGTCCTCGATGATGAACGCGCCGTGTCGGGCGGCGAGTTCGAGCACCTGCTTCCGGCGCTCTGCACCGAGGACCGCGCCGGTGGGGTTCGCGTAGTTCGGCTGGAGGTAGACCACTCGCGCTCGCGTGCGTTCGAGTTCGTCGGCGAGACGGTCGACCAGGATCCCGTCGGCGTCGGCGGGCACCGACGAGAGGTTCAGGCCCGCGCTCTGCGCAGCGAGAATCGCGCCCGGATAGCTCGGACTCTCGGTGATGACCGCCGACCCCGGCTCGGCGAGTGTGCGCATCGTGAAGACGAGGCCCTGCTGCCCGCCGGAGACCACAAGCACGTCGTTCGGGTCGGCGCGGTATTCGGAGGCGAGGATCCGCCGCAGTTCCGGCGATCCCGCTGGCGGCGTCATCATCCAGGCACGACCGCTCTTCGCCGCACGCGAGCCGATGCGATGCAGTTCCTCGTTCGGCTGTAGTTCGGGGGCGAGGTATCCCCAGGAGAGCGGGATGTGGTCGGGAGTACCGTAGCCGCCCAGGCGAGCGGCCCGGTCGGCGTCCACTCTGGCGCGGCCGAGCGCCTGAGACTGCCAGGAGAAGTCCGGTTCCGGTAGTCGTTCGCGGCCCGCCACGAACGTTCCCCGTCCGGGCTCAGCCCGGACCAGCCCGAATGCGCTCAGTTCCGAGAGAGCTGCCGAGACGGTGGCTGCACTCGCCGCGAACTCTCCGGAGAGTTCGCGGACACCCGGCAGTTTCTCCCCGATATGCATCGTCGCGATCCGCTGGCGGAGGCGTGCCGCGATTTCCGACGCTCTGTTATCATTCGACATGACGATAGTGAATAACGTTACTCAAATTTTCGCAAGATTGTTACGCCATCGAGCGGGCGCGACGTCGGCAGTCTCGGCGGCGCACCGATGAGCCGGGGTTCCTCTGTGCTGCGGGATGTCTCAGTCTCCGCGGTCGTCGCGGGCTTCCTCTCGGCGCTCATCAACTTCGCAGGCCCGTTCCTGATCGTGCTCGAAGCCACTCGCGCAGCGGGTCTGAACGAGGCGCAGACCGCGTCGTGGGTCTGGGCGGTGGCGATCGGCAACGGCGTGTGCAGCATCGCGCTGAGCCTGTTCACCCGTATCCCGGTGATCGTCGCTTGGTCGACGCCCGGAGCGGCGCTGCTGATCGCCTCGCTCGGCGGCTTCTCGTTCACCGAGGCCGTCGGCGCGTTCCTCGTCGCCTCGGTCGCCGCCGCAGTGGTCGGGTACACGGGCTGGTTCGGCCGGCTACTCGCCAGGGTGCCCGGCCCGGTGCTACAGGCTCTGCTCGCCGGGATCCTGCTGCCCTTCGTCGTGACCGCAGCGGGCGCCTTCACGAGCGCGCCGCTGATCGCGGGGAGCATCGTCGTCGCCTTCTTCCTCGGCAAGCGCTTCTTCGACCGATACGCAGTGCTCGCCGGACTCGTCGCCGGGCTCGCGGCGACCGGGGCGACCGGATCCTTCCGCGAGGTCGCGCCGTCGCTCGCGCTCGGCGGCCCTGTGTTCACGATGCCGGCATTCACCCCGGCCGCGCTCGTGAGCATCGCGCTGCCGCTGTTCATTGTCACGATGGCCTCGCAGAACGCACCCGGGCTCGCACTGCTCCACTCGCAGGGGTACGAGCCGAACGACCGCCTGCTCGTCGGTGCCATCTCGACGGTCTCGGCGATCCTCGCGCCCTTCGGCTGCCACGGCATCAACCTCGGCGCGATCACGGCGGCGATCGCGCTCGGCCCCGAGTCGCATCCGGATCGCGCACAGCGTTACATCGCGGGCCTCTCGGGCGGCCTCACCTATCTGCTCGTCGGCTCGTTCGGGGGCGTGCTCGTGGCCGGGTTCCGGGCGATCCCGAGCGAAACGGTTTCGGTTCTTGCTGCCGTCGCCCTGCTGGGCTCTGCCCTCACCGCACTGAAAGGTGCGATGGGCGGCGATACCCGCACCGGGATCGCGGCCCTGACCACGCTCGCGGTCACCATGTCGGGCGTCGTGTTCTTCAGCGTCGGTGCCGCGTTCTGGGGCCTCGTCGCGGGCAGCGCCGCGTACCTCCTGCTGGCCCCACGCCAGCCGGGAACCCGAACAGGCAAGGAAAGAAAGGAGAACGCAGTGATGACGTGACCGAAGCCTGAGCGCGGCGCATCCCGCATCGGATATTCGATCCTCGCGGGCGGAGAACGCTCGGACAGTACCTGGCAGTACCGCTCTGCCGAGACCTTCAACCACCGATAGGAGCCACCCATGGCAACGACCACCATTCCGACGATCCGGCCGCTCGCCCCTGCCGACGAGTGCCGCTGGCGTGTCCTCTTCCGCGAGTACCGCGAGTTCTACAAGCTGCCCGAGTCCGAGGACATCGTCTCCCGCGCATGGGGATGGTTCATGGATCCCCGACACGAATGCAAGGCTCTCGTTGCGGAAGCGGACGGCGAGATCCTCGGGTTTGCACACCATCGCCGGTTCTCCTCGCCCTACACCGGCACCACCGGCCTCTTCCTCGACGACCTGTTCACCGACCCCGCAGCCCGAGGCCGGGGTGTCGGACGTGCACTGATCGGCCGTCTCACCGAGATGGCCACCGCCGAGGGTCGCGCCGTGGTGCAGTGGGTGACCGCCGAAGACAACCACCAAGCCCAGGCGCTCTACAACACCCTCGCCACGCGAACGAGCTGGGTCACCTACGAGGCCGAACCTTCTGCGAAGTGAGCACTGCACCATGAAACCGCTGCCGCCGGAGACCCTCCGAGTGGTAGCACAGGGCGGCGGAAATGCGAGTTGATCCATTCGCCTGTCCTCGACGGTATTGGGGCCGGCTCCGGGCCGGCCCCAATACCGTCCAGCCGTGCCCTGCCTGCGGATCCCCGACCGGTAGATCGCCGACGATGATCAGTGCGTCGACCCGTCTCCGCGACAGACTCGAAAACCGTTGCTGCAGCACCACATCAGGCAATCTGACGGGGTGGCGGATCATCACAAGCAGTGGCGTCCACCAATCCACCTGCCGGTGTTGGTGACCGAGTTGCCGGGTGAACGGCGCGTACCGGCCCGCCCGACCCGCTGAACCGTGCGCAGAGGCTACGGGCCGGCCGGGAAAACCTCGACGAGCGAACCGGGTTCGATGACGACCGGTCCGGCCGCGGTGCGGTGCTCCCGTCGCCCGCCGCGGGCCGGCGGGTCACCAGGCCAGCCCGAGATCGACGGCGGCCAGGCCGGCCCGCGTGCGGTTGTCCACCCCGAGCTTGGCGTAGACGCGCTCGACGTGGTTGCGGGCCGTCTTCTCCGCGATGCACAGCTCGTCGGCGATCTGCCGGTTGGACCGGCCCCGGGCGACGAGCCGCAGCACCTCCACCTCGCGGGCGGTCAGCCCGGCCGGCCATGGCGCGCGCCGCACCCGCCGGTGTCCGGCCGCCGTCAGCACCGCCTCGACCGCCTCGGCGTCGAGGCGCCCGCGGTGGGCCTCCTGCCGCAGGCGGCCCGCCGCGTGTTCGGGGGTGAGCGCACCGCGATGCGGCCGGGGTTCCCCGAAGCGCTGGTACGTCTCCGCCGCGGCGAGGAGACGATCGGCGACACTCAGGTCGCGTCCGCGCACGCCGTTGGGATACCCGGAGCCGTCGAGGCGTTCGCGGTGCGTGGTTGCGACGGCGACGACGTCCTCCATGCCGGTGACGCGGCTGAGGATCCGCCCGGTCAGGTAGGGGTACAGCCGGACCCGCTCCCATTCGGCACCGGTGAGCGGACCGGGCTTCTCCCAGATCCGGTTGGACACCCCCATCCGGCCGAGACCGTGCACGAGCCCGGCCCGGTAGAGCACCTCGACGTCCGTCGCCGGCAGGCCGCGCAGGCGGCCCGCGGCCGCGGTCAGCTCGGCCACCGCCCGCGAATGCCCGAGCAGGCAGGGAACTTTCAGGTCGACGAAGTCTGCCATCGCACGAAGCAGCGTGTCGAGTTCGTCGCCGGCGAGGACGCGCGCACGGTCGGGCGCCCGATCCAGCGCCGCCGCCCACGCGTCCTGCTCGAGCAGACCGTCGGTGAGTTCGCCCGCGGCCTCCTGGAACACCCGCGCCACCCGCGGACAGAACTGGGTCCCGCTGCGCGCCCGCGCGACCTCGACGGCCCGCCCCGGTCCGCCGGCCCGCAGATGGACCTCGGAGACCTCCGCGAGGTGCACGATGTGCATCTCGAGGGGGATGTCGTCGCCGCGCACACCCGCGGGCAGCCCGGCGCCGTCCCACCGTTCGAACGCGTAGGCCAGGGCCGCGCCGACCTGCCGGTCGAGCCCGACCCGGTCGGACAGCGTCCCCGCCGAGGCGCAGTGCGAACCGATCAGCTCGGCCATGCGACGGCGGGCGGTCAGCAGGAACGCGACGACCTCGACCCCGCGACGCGCGCCTTCGAGCCCGCGCCCGACGTGGCTGGTCAGCATCCGCAGGAACGGCAGCCCCCTCATGTCGACCCCGTAGGTATCGGCGCGGAGTGCGATGTCGTCGCCGAACAGCTGCGCCAACTCGTGCGAGTCCGCGTGGCAACCGATCCAGGCGACGAGGTTCGCGTAGTAGACGACGGCCTGCTGCCGTGCGTCCAGGCCCATGCGCTCGGCGATCCGTCCGGCCAGCACGGCGGACCGCAGCATGTGCTCCATCGGCTGCCCCAGGCCCAGGTCGATCGCCAGGGACAGCGCCGCGAGCAGCTCGGCGCGCCGCGGCCCGTCCCGCGGGCCCGGAGACGACTCGCTCCTGCGCTGCACGGCCCCATTGTCCTCCGCCGCCTGAGCCGGGGCGCCCGGCCGGACGGATGCCGAAGATGAGGCATCGGCCCCATGCTTCCGGTCACGACGCGGCGCACGATCGGGAGGACCGTATTCGTACGCCGAGGGAGGACGAGATGAAGACCACACCGCAGGAAGCCGCCGAGGAGCCCCGCGCCCTGCCCCAGGTCGCCGGCGAGCGGTTCACCGGGTATGCCGTGATCGGGGCGCCGTTCGCCAGCGGGCACTGTCTGGCGCTGCGCCGGTTCACCGCCGGGTCGGTGGGCCCCGCCTTCACCGCGGTCTGGCACCGCGACCCGCAGGGCCACTGGACCGTCTACAGCGATGCCGCGCCGGAGCACGGATGCGCCCGCTACCTCGGCGCCGCCCTCACCCGGACGGTGCGCACCGACGTCGCTGCCGAGTGGACCGGCCCGTCCCGGTTGCACATCACGGCGGGCGACGACGTCGTCTGGGACGTGCGGGTGTCCTCGTCGCCGGCCACCACCCTGGCGACCCTGGCCGGCCGGCTGCTGCCGGGTGGGGCGCGGCACAACCCCGCGGTCCTGGCCGCCGTGGCGCGCGTCGCCGGCCCGGTCCTGGGCGCCGGCCGGATCCGGCTCACCGGCGACGTGCCGAACGGACAGTGGTTCCGCGCCGCACCGCGCCGGTTGTGGTCCGCCCGCACCCTCGCCGCGGTGGTGGGCGGCGTCGACCTCGGCGCCGACGGGCCGCTGCCCGAACAGGAGCGGCTCGGCGATTTCCGGATTCCTCAGCGCGCCCTGTTCGCGACCGTCGATGCCTGGTTCGAGCCGTTCGATCCGCGGCGGCACGCGCCGGCGTCCCCGGGCGGTGCGCTCACCTGCTGACCCGTGCCGGCACTTGCGCGTGCGATGATCTTGTGGACCATCGAGGGGGTGCCATTGTCTGAAAGCATCGTGCCGGTGACGGGTAGACGAACCACGCGGGGGGCGTCCGAGGACCCTGTGTACGTTCCGCTGCGCAGCATCTCCGAGGCGGCGGCGACGCTGCAGGAGTCGGTGGCGCGGCAGAACGCCACGGACTACTACGAGGTCCGCGCGGCGATGGATGCGGAGTACTACTGGCGCGCCGTGGTGCAGACCTTTCAGATCGCCGACGAGTCGTTCCTGCACGCCTCGCGCGGCACCCAGGACGGTGCCGACATCTCGGCCCACGTCATGGCCCGCGCCGCGGACTGGGTGGCGAGGACGGAACTGGCCGTGGAGGGCTCCCGGATGTACGGGGCGCTGGTCGCATTCACCCAGGGTGTGGGCGACGGGTACGCGGCGGTGGAGTCGTGGGCCGACGCCACCAAGCGAGCGAGCCGATAGGTCGCTGCGCGGCCGGTGCGTCCTTTGGGTTGCTCCTGCCGCCCAAAGGACGCACCGGGCTACAGCCCCACCGCCGCCCGCTCCCCCTCCACGATCGCGGCGTGTGCCCGTCGCGGCGTGACCGCGTCGCCGATCCGCACGACGTGGAAGGCACTGTCGCGCAGCGCTACCCAAAGATCGTCCACGGGGGCCTGATGGGTGGCCACGACCACCGCGTCCACCGTGCGGGTGTGCGCGACGGCGGTCGGGTGGTGCCACAGCGCGACGTCGAGCCTGCCGCCGGTCTCGGTGACGGCGGTGACGAGCGTGTCGGTGAGCTGCGCGATGCCCTCGGCGTGTGCCCGGCGGGTCCAGTCCTCCATGTCGAGGGTCAGGCCGAGGTCCTGTCCGACGATCATCCCGGCCGTGCAGACCGTGACCGCGGCGCCGCGGCCGGCGAGCAGTGCGGCCACCGACGTCGCCTGGTGGAAGCCGAGGTCGTCGACGACGAGGACGTCGCCCTGCGGGGACACGCGGCCGTCGAGCACGTCGCGGACGTCGACGACGAGCGCGGTGTCGCCGGCCCAGTCCGGGCGCCGCGGGCGCGCCCCGGTGGCGACGACGACCGCGTCCGGTCGGTGCTCCTGCACGAAGGCGGCGTCGACGTGCACGCCGATGCGCACATCGACGCCCGCGCGGCGGCATTCGACCTCGAGGCTGTCCACCATGCCGGCGAGTTCGCCGCGGCCCGGAGCGGTGGCGGCCGTGCGGATCTGACCACCCAGGGCGGGGGTGCGCTCGCACAGGGTGACCCGGTGCCCGCGCTGCGCGGCGGTCGCGGCGGCGCGCAGGCCGGCCGGTCCGCCACCGACGACCAGCACGCGCCGGCCGGGGACCGCCGGATCGGGTAGCAGCTGCGCCTCGCGGCCGGCGCGGGGGTTCTCCACGCAACCGATCCACCGGCCGAGCCCTACCCGGCCGATGCACTCCTGGTTGCAGGCCAGGCACGGACGCACGGCCTCGTCGTCGCCGGCGAGAGCCTTGGCGGCGAAGTCGGGGTCGGCGATCTGGCCGCGGACGACGCCGACGAGGTCGCAGCGCCCCTCGGCGAGGGCCGCCTCGGCCTGGGCGGGGGTGGTGAAGCGTCCGACGCCGACGACCGGCAGCCGCACCCGCCGCCGGATCGCGTCGGGCACGAACAACGCGTAGCCGTGGGGCGTGGCCATGGACGCCTCGATCAGGTGCAGCGTCTCGGTGGCCACGCCGATCGAGGTGTTCAGGTAGTCGACGTGCCCGCTGTCTTCGATCATGGCGGCGACGGCGACGGCGTCGTCGAGGGTGATCCCGCCGTCGGTGCCGTCGTGCCCGCTGAGGCGGACCCCCACGACCAGGTCGGACCCGACCGCCGCGCGCAGTGCCCCGACGACCTCGAGCAGGAACCGCGCCCTGTTCCGGAGCGGTCCGCCGTACCGGTCGGTGCGCAGGTTGGTGCCCGGGGACAGGAACTGCCGCACGATCGACGCCTGCGAGCACTGCAGTTCGACCCCGTCGAATCCGCCGGCACGGCAGTGCTCGGCGACGCGGGCGTACCCCTCGACGAGGTCGCGGATCTCGTGCTCCTCGAGCGCCTTGGGCACCTCCCGGAACAGCGGGTCGGGCACGGCGCTGGGCGCCCACAGCGGCAGGCCGGTGTACATGCCGCAGCCCTGGGCGCCGTTGTGGTTGAGCTGGGCGAAGATTCGCCCGCCGCGGGCGTGCACGGCGTCGGTGATCCGCCGGTACCCGGGCACCACCGCGGGGTCGTACCCGCGGATCAGCTTCTCGTAGGGCCGGTCCGTCGGGTGCACGGTGTGCTCCTCCGAGACGATCAGCCCGGCTCCACCGCCGGCCCGCGCCGCGTAGTACGCGGCGTGCTGCGCGGTGGGCAGCCCGTCCTCGGCGAAGTTGGTCAGGTGCGCGGAGAACACCACCCGGTTGCGCAGCGTGACCGGGCCGAGCCGCAGCGGGGCGGCCAGCCGTGGGTGCGGTCCGGCGGAGCAGGTTTCGCTCACACCTTCGAGTTCCCCTGGTCGAGGGCCATCTGGCTGCCGGTGACGGTCCGGGCGCGGTCGCTCGCGAGATACAGCACGGCCTCGGTGATGTCGTCGACGTCGGCGATCGGCTTCTCGGTGAGGATCGGGGCGAAGCTCGGCAGCCAGTGCGGGTACTTCTCGAACAGCGTCAGCGCGCCCTGGTCGGTGCCCATCGGGGTGTTCACGCCGTACGGGTGGATGGAGTTGACCCGGATGCGGTACTCGCCGAGCTCCTTGGCGGCGCTCTGGGTCAGGCCGACGAGGCCGAACTTCGCGGCGGCGTAGTTGGCCTGGCCGGGCATGGCCTTCAGCCCGGCGACGGAACTCACGACGATGATCGACCCTCCGTTGCCGGCCTCGATCATGGCGGGCGTGGCGGCCTTGAGGGTCTTGAAGACGCCGGTGAGGTTGATGTCGATCAGTTCCTCGAACTGCTCGTCGGGCATCTCCCAGAAGCGGTTCCAGTTGCAGATGCCCGCGTTGGCGACGACGACGTCGAGGCGGCCGAACTGGGCGACGCCGTCGTCGACGACGGACTTCAGGGCGGCGCTGTCGCGCACGTCGGCGATGCGCGCGTGGATCTTCGCCCCCTCGGCCTCGACGAGCTGGACGGTCTCGTGGAAGTCGGCTTCGGTGACCGGGGCGTAGGAGTTGTACTCCGAGACGGGACCGGCGATGTCGACGCCGATGATCGACGCGCCCTCCCGCGCGAACCGGATCGCGTGGTTGCGTCCCTGACCGCGCGCAATGCCGGTGATGAACACGACCTTGCCGTCGAACTCGCCCATTCGTCGATCCTTCCGATCCGTAGCAGTCTGCAACAGGTTACAGTTCGGATCCGAGCGTGTGACCCTCCCGTACCGCCTGGTGGACACTTCGCGGCGCCAGGCAGTCGCCGATCCGTGTCAGCCCGGTGCGGTACAGGGTGTCCTCCGGCAGCCCCGGGGCGCAGTCGACGAGCAGCGCGCCGGCGACGTCGGTGCGCCGTCCGGTCAGCCGGTGCTCGAGTTCGACCGCGTCGGCGCCGACCCGTCGCACCGTGACCCCGAGGTGCCGGGCGACCCCGGCCCGCTGCAGCCGGGTGTTCGCCGCGACCAGGTCGCCCGTTGGCGCGAGCCGCGACCCGGCGATCGGGTCCGTCGTGGCGTACGAGACGGTATAGCCCTGGGCGGCAAGCTGTTCCGCGATGCCCACCGCGACGGGACCCCCGACGGGATCCCACACCACGACCGGCCGCACGGCGATCGGGCCACCGGCCAGCAGGCCGGCTGCGGTGACGTAGTGGCCCTCCTCGGCCGGGTACTCGGGGGGCCGGTCCCGGCTGCCGGTGGCGAGCACGACGGCCTCGCCCGCGGCCACGGCGTCCTCGAGTTCGCCGGCGGTGACGGCACGACGGGTGTCGATCCGCACGCCGAGCGCGCGGCAGCGGGCCTCGAGCCAGTCGACGAGCGCGGAGAGCGTGTCGCGTCCCGTGCCCACCGCCGCGGTGCGCAGCATCCCGCCGACGCGTCCGGCGCGCTCGACGAGGCGGACCCGGTGACCGCGCTCCGCGAGGACCCGGGCGGCCTCGAGCCCGGCCGGACCCCCACCGACCACGAGGACGTCCCGCGCGGCGGCGGCCGGAGGCTGCGGCGCGCGCGTCTCGTGCCCGGCCTCCGCGTTGCCGATGCAGCCGACCCGGGGATTGCGGAAGTCGCGCACCAGGCAGGCCTGGTTGCACAGCACGCACGGCCGGGGCGAGCGGCCCTCGCGCACGGCGGTGACGAGGTCCGGATCGGCGATCTGCGCGCGGGTCATCTCGACGAGGTCGCCCACCCCCTCGGCGAGGGCGCGCTGCGCGGCGGCGGGGTCGACGACGCTGCCCTGCAGGACGACGGGGACGGCGCCCGCCACCGCGTCGCGGACGGCGCGGCACAGTCCGGCGTTGAACCCGGCCGGCGTGTGCGCGTCGGGCCGGTACGCGCCGGGGGCGTAGAGGCCGCCTCGCACGACGGTGAGCAGATCCAGGTCCGGCGCGAGGTCGCGGGCGTGGGCGGCGGCGTGCTCCGGGGTGATGCCGGCCCAGGGCGCCTCCTCGTCGCAGCTCAGGCGCAGCGCCAGGATCCGCCCGGGGCCGAGTTCGGCGCGCACGGCCACGACCACCCGCCGCAACAGCAACGACCGGTCGGCGCCGTAGCGGTCGGTGCGCCGATTGGTCAGGCCCGAGAGGAACTGGCGCAGCAGCGCGGTCGGCCCGGCGTCCAGTTCGATCCCGTCGACATCGGCGGCGACCGCGACCGCGGCGGCGGCGCGGAATCCCTCGATCACCGCATCGATCTCGTCGTCGCCGAGTTCCATGGGCAGTTCCCGGACCGCGGGGTCCGCCACCCGCGACGGGGCCCACAGCGGTGCCTGGGTCCACGCGCTCGAGCCCTGCAGCCCGGCGTGGCCGAGGCCGGCCAGCACCAGGGTGCCGTGCGGCCGGCAGGCGGCGACGACGGCGGCCCATCCGGGACCGCACTCCGCGGCCAGGGGCGCCCGCTCGTAGGGCTGGTCGTGCGGGTGCACGGAGGCGACCTCGGTCACGAGCACCCCCGCGCCACCGCGCGCTCGGCGCTCGTAGTACGCCACGTGTTCGGACGAAAAGGTCCTCCCCACACCGAGATTGGTTTCGTGCGGCCCGAAGAGCACCCTGGCCGGCGCGTGGCGTCCGGCCAGGGTGATCGGTTCGGTGAGGGTGCCCATCGGCAGGTGGACCGCTCAGATTCCGAGGTCCCGCCGGAAGCCCGGCGGGACGACGATGTCGTCGGGGGTCAGCTCGTGGATCGACGTCTTGCCGAGGCCGATGAGCGCGGACCCGATGCCGCCGGCGAAGATGTCGAGGACGTTCTCCACGCCCGCCTGCCCGTTCGCGGCGAGGCCCCACAGGTAGGCGCGGCCGATCATCACGGCCTTGGCGCCGAGGGCGAGGGCCTTGACGACGTCGCTGCCGCGGCGGATGCCGCCGTCGAGCAGCACCTCGATGTCCTTGCCGACCGCCTCGGCGATCGCCGGCAGCGCCCGGATCGGGGCCGGCGTGCCGTCGAGGTTGTTGCCGCCGTGGTTGGACACCGAGATCGCGGTGACGCCCGCGTCGACGGCGCGCTTGGCGTCGTCCACCCGCATGACGCCCTTGAGCATGAACGGCGTGTCGCCCCACTGCTCCCGCAGCCACGCCACGTCCTCCCAGGTGGGCAGCGGGGTGCCCATCCACTCGCCGTAGGCGCCGAAGAACGTCGGGGCACTGCCGCCGGGCGGGGTCAGGTTCGGGGTGGTCAGGTCCGGCACCTTGCCGGTCTTCGCCCAGTCGAGCAGCCAGCTCGGCCGCAGGATGCCCTCGGGGGCGAACCGGAACATGGCCTTGAGGTCCATCTTCTCCGGAATGGCGGGGCTGCCCCAGTCGCGGCCGCTGGAGAACGACCAGTCCAGGGTCATGATCAGGCCCTTCGCGCCGGCGGCGCGGGCCCGCTCCATCCGCTGGACCAGCACGTCGCGGCTGCCCACCCAGTACATCTGGAAGAAGGTCTTGTCGTTGGCCGCGGCGACCTCCTCGATGGACTTGCTCGCGAACGAGCTCAGCCCCATCGCGGTACCGCGGGCCGCGGCGGCACGGGCGACGGCGACCTCGCCGTCCGGATGCACCGCCTGCACGCCGGTCGGGGAGATCACCACCGGCAGGGCGATGTCCTGACCCATCACGTGGGTGCCCATCTCCCGCTTGTCGGACAACCCCGCCACGTGCGGGGCGAAGCCGAGCTCGCCGAATGCCGTCAGGTTGTCCTCGACGGTGATGCCCTTCTCGGAGCCGGCCACGAGGGCGCCGTAGACGGACCTGGGGAGCTTCTTCTTCGCCCGTTGCTGCGCGACCGCAACGGTTTCGAACCATTCCTTGGACATGGATCTGCCTCTCCTACTTGCACGAACGGGGCCGGCTATTGCATTCCGGCGAGCGGGTTTTCGTCGCAGGCCCGCGACGGCGGGCGCACCATCAGCTGCAACGGGACGGGCGCGCGCGGGGTGCGGCGCTCACCGGTGCGCGAGTGGTCGACGCTGGACTTGGGGACGGTGCGGTCGGCGCTGAGCGCGGATTCGCCGTAGCCCTGGACGCATTCGGGATCCGGCCCGTCCATCGGCAGACCGGTGAAGAACTTCGCGGCCATGCAGCCGCCGCGGCACGAATCGTAGAAGGTGCACTTGCTGCAGGCCCCGCCGGTCTGCGGCGACCGGAGTTCGGTGAAAAGCTCGGAGTGCTGCCACACCTGCTGGAAACCGCCGTCGGACAGGATGTTCCCGGCAAGGAACTTGTCGTGGATGGCGAAGGGGCAGGCGTACACGTCGCCCACGGGGTCGATCAGGCACACCACCCGGCCCGCGCCGCACAGGTTCAGCCCCGGCAGCGCACCGGCGCCGTCGCTGCCACCGAAGGCGGACAGGTGGAAGAACGAATCGCCGGTCAGCACACCCTCGCCGTGTGCGACGAGCCAGTTGTAGAGCTGCCGCTGCTGCTCGTGGGTGGGGTGCAGGTCGTCCCACACGTCGACGGCACGGCCGGAGGGACGCAGGCGGGTGATGCGCAGCGTCGCGCCGTACTGGTCGGCCAGGGCCTTGAACTCGTCGAGCTGGTCGACGTTGTGCCGGGTCACGACGACGGAGATCTTCGCGTCGCGGAATCCGGCCTCGGCGAGGTTCTCGAGGGCACGCACGGCCATCGCGAACGAGCCGGGGCCGCGCACGGCGTCGTTGACCTCGGCGGTGGCGCCGTCGAGGGAGATCTGCACGTCGACGTAGTCGGAGGCCGCGAGACGCGCGGCAACCTTCTTGTCGATCTTGACGCCGTTGGTGGAGAACTTCACGCCCACCTGGTGCTCGGTGGCGTAGTCGACCAGCTCCCAGAAGTCCGAGCGCACGGTCGGCTCTCCGCCGCCGATGTTGACGTAGAACACCTGCATACGCTGCAGTTCGTCGATGATCGCCTTGCATTGTTCGGTGGTCAGCTCGCGCGGATCACGCCGGCCGGACGAGGACAGACAGTGCACGCACGACAGGTTGCAGGCGTAGGTCAGCTCCCAGGTCAGGCAGATCGGGGCGTCGAGACCCTTCTCGAACTGGTCGACCAGGCGGCCGACCTTGGGCGGGCCGGAAGCTTCTCGTACTGCGGCGGATTCGAGCACAGAGGTCATGGGCTGCGTCCTCGTCGGTGGGGCGGGCGGGAGGGGGACCGGCGGGGTCTAGGCCGGCACGATCATGTGGGAGTCGGCCAGGGTGGCCAGCGCCCGCAGGTACGGACGTGCAGCCGACTCGTCGATTCCGTGCGCGGCGAGCGCGGCCCGCACGGACGGATGCTGGTGCAGGGATTCGACGATCTCGACGATCGTGGTGTTCTTCAGAAACGAGAGCTTGCGGGTCCCGAAGTGGTAGAGCAACGCCCCGAACGGCTCGGGGCGAAGCGCTACCTGCGGGTGCAGCCTCCACGTCGTATCCGGATCGAACCCTGCCGAGTCGACCTTCTGCGAGTCGAACACTGTGGTGGCGGCGTCGGCGGACACGATCAGTACACGCCGCACATGCCGTCGATGGACACCTCTTCCACGAGGGACTCCTCGACCAGGTCGGACTCGACGACGGTGTTGTCACGATCGGACATCAACTACCTCCTCGGATGGGGACTCCACGAGCGGAGCCCGGCGTCACAGACCCGTTGCGCTGTGACTCGGTTCACCACTGTAATGGCATCGAGTGCACAATGTCACCCATGGAAGGCTCACACCATGCGTAGCCGCCGGAAACCGTCCGCTCGGATAGGTCGCCGCCCCTCCACCACGAGAGAGGGGCTGAGCGCGATCGGGATCGAACTGTTCCGCGCCCGGGGATTCGACGAGACCAGCGTCGACCAGATCGCCGAAGCCGCCGGAATCGCCCGCCGCACCTTCTTCCGGTACTTCCCGTCCAAGAACGCGGTGCCGTGGGGCGACTTCGACGGCCACCTCGAACAGATGCGCGCCCACCTCGACGCGCTGCCGGGCCACGTCCCCCTCGCCGAGGCGCTGACCTCGGCGCTGCTCGACTTCAACACCTTCCCCGAGTCCGAGGCGGCGCTGCACCGCGACCGCATGGACCTGATCCTGCGGGTACCGGCGCTGCAGGCGTACTCGGTGGTGATGTACGAGGGCTGGCGCCGGGTGATCGCCGAGTACGTCGCGCGTCGCGTCGGCGCCGCCGCCGACGACCACTTCCCGCGCACCGTCGGCTATCTCGTGCTCGGCGTGGCGATGGCGGCGTACGAGCAGTGGCTCGCCGACGACTCGCTCGCGCTGCCGGAACTCTTGTCCGCCGGCATGCGCGCCCTCTACAGTGGCCTCGACGCGGCCGTCCCGTCCCTCGACGGTCCCGACGCCTCCCCCTCCTCGAAAAAGGCTGCGCTGCAATGACTGTGCTCGACTCACTCGCCCCCTGCCCGCCCGGCCGGTGGTCCCACGCCCACGTCACCGTCGAGAAGGTGAGCTCGGGCCCGATCGCCCTGCGCCGCGAGGGCGACCGGCTGCACGTGACCCACTCGCTCGGGCCCGACGACCTGAGTGAACGTCTCGTCGCCGGGGTCACCGCGTCGATCGCCGACAGCGACCTCGGACAGGAGGAGTTCGAGTTGACGATGGTCGGGCTGGTGCGCTCCACCCTGCCCGACGCCCTCGACGCGTGGGTCACCTACTACCGCAACTCGCTCACCGAACTGCTGGACGGCACCGCCGGGTTCGCCCCGATCCACGACAAGGCCGCCGAACTCGTCCGCGGCCGCGTGCTGGATCTCGGCTCCTGCTTCGGATTCCTCCCCCTGCGCCTGGCGCGCGCCGGGATCGCCGTGACCGCCACCGACATCCTGCCCGGCACCATGACCCTGCTCGACGCCGTCGCGCCGCGACTGGGCCTCGAGGTGGACACCGTCGTGTGCGACGCGGCCCACGTGCCCGTTCCCGACGACAGCGCCGACACCGTCACCGCGATCCATCTGCTCGAACACGTCGACGCCGCGACCGGTGCGGCCGTCGTCGCGGAGGCGCTGCGCATCGCCCGGGAGCGCGTGGTGATCGCGGTGCCGTTCGAGGACGAGGCCACCGCCTGCCACGGCCACGTGCGCACCTTCGACCTGCCCGCCCTGCGCACACTCGGCGAATCCACGGGTCTCGCGTTCGAGGCGTTCGAGCACCACGGCGGCTGGCTGGTGCTCGACGCGCGCTGATCCCGAGTCGGCCTCCTCCGCAGTGACCGAATGTCACATCGCGGCAGTCGGA
Source organism: Rhodococcus sp. YH1 (assembly GCF_009939605.1). Classification (NCBI taxonomy): domain Bacteria; kingdom Bacillati; phylum Actinomycetota; class Actinomycetes; order Mycobacteriales; family Nocardiaceae; genus Rhodococcus; species Rhodococcus sp. YH1. The sequence goes on from NZ_WVTE01000230.1 coordinate 32,505, forward strand.
TCGCCGCGATGTGACATTCGGTCGCCGCCGCCGGCGGTCACTGGACGACGAGGTCGCGGCGGCGCATCGCGCTCACACCCGCCGTCGCGGTCGCCACGGCGACGACCAGCAGCACCAGCAGCGGCAGCGGGCGCATGTCCGCGGCCGGCAGGGCCGGGACGTGGACGAACGGCGACAGGTCCAGCACCGCCTGGGGCAGGTCCAGCAGGGCGCCGAGCTGCCCGATGATCAACCACACGGCGAAGACGCCCCATGCGACGCTCGACGCCCGGCGCGGCGCCACCCCGACGCACAGCACCGCCATCGCGCCGACCAGGAGAACGGCCGGCACGAACGCCAGCGCGGCGGGCAGCAGATTGCCGAGCGGACCGGTGATGTCGCCGATCGTCATTCCGTAGGAGACGGCCAACGCGACGCCCGTGACGACCTGCAGCACAATCACTCCCACCGTCACCACGGCGATGTGCGCGAGCATCCACGGCACCCGCCCGAGGGCCGTCGACAGCACCGGCTCGACCCGGCCGGACGTCTCCTCCCCGTGCATCCGCAGCACCGCCTGCACCGCGTATCCGCTGGCGAACAACGCCATCATCAGGAAGATCATCGCGAAGTACGCGTCGGTGATCGCCTCGGCCCCGCCGCCGAGCTGCTTCATCATGTCGGCGACGGCACCCTCCTCGTCGAGGAAGTTGTCCATCTCGTTCGCGACACTGCCGTAGGTGGCGGCGAGGACCGCAATGCCGAGCGCCCACCACATCAGCGTCGTGCGCTGCACCCGCCACGCGAAGCCCGCGGCGGTGGGCAGCCACGTCGCCGCCCGGTCCGGCCCCGGCCGCGGCTGCACCAACCCGGCTCCGTGATCCCGCCTGCCGGTCAGCACGTACGCGGTCCACGTCGTCGCGGCGGTGAATGCGGCGAACAGCAGCAGGATCCACCACGCGTCCACGTCGTACGGCCGGATCTGCTGCGCCCACCCGATCGGCGACAGCCACGACAGCCACATGCTCGTGACGCTGACCCCGCCCGGGTCGACGGTGCCCGCGCTGTCGCCGACGGCGCGGAGCAGGAACGCGACCCCCAGCGCCGCGCCTGCCAGCCCGTTCGCGGCCCGGGCGCCCTCGGCGACCTGCGCGGTCACGGCCGCGACGGCCGCGAACGCGACACCGGCCGCCCCGGTGGCCGCTCCGAGCGCCAGAGATCCGGACAGCGGCAGTCCGAAACCGAGAGAGACGACCGTGAGCAGCAATGCGAGCGCGACATTCGCCGCGGCGACAACGATCAGGGCGGCGGTGAGCAGGGCCCGCCGACCGACCACATTGGCCCCGACCAGTTCGGCGCGGCCGGTCTCCTCGTTCTGCCGGGTGTGCCGCACCACGGCCATGGTGCTCATCAGGCCCGCCGCCAGCGCCAGGAACAGCAGCGTCTGGGCCGCGACGACCGCTCCGAGGCTGTCGCCGGAGACCAGGCCGTTGGTGGCCAGCACCACCGGGGACACGGCGGAGCTGACGGCGATGAGGTGCAGGTCTTCCTGCGCCGGATAGAGCCCCTTCAGGCTCGACACCGAGATCGCGTAGACGATCGTGATCGCGGCCAGCCACACCGGCAGCTGCACGCGGTCGCGGCGCACCGCCAGGCGTACCAGCCGGCCGGTGCCGACGAAGGCGGCACTCATGCGCCGGCTCCCTCGCCGGCGGCCGGCCGGCCGTGCGCGAGCCGCTCGCCGGGCAGATGGATGTGCTCGCCCGGCAGTTCGTCGCCGTAGTGCCGCAGGAACAGCTCCTCCAGGGTGGGCGGGGTACTGGTGAGCGACGTGATGCCGAAGCCGAGCAGCTCGCGCAGCACCGGGTCCATGTACGCCGTGTCCACCTCGCACCGCACCCGCAATCCGTCCACCTGCAGGTCGTGCACCCCGGGCATCGTGTCCAGCCCGGCCACCGGGCGCACGGTGTCGGCCACCACCGAGGTGCGGGTCAGGTGCCGCAGTTCGGTCAGCGTGCCGGATTCGACCGTGCGGCCCTGCCGGATGATGGTGACCCGGTCGCACAGCGCCTCGACCTCCGCGAGGACGTGGCTCGACAGCAGCACCGAACACCCGTCGGCGACGGCCTCGCGGACGCAGTCCCGGAAGACCTCGTCCTTGAGCGGGTCCAGGCCCGAGGTGGGCTCGTCGAACAGGAACAGCTCCACGTCCGAGGCGAGCGCGGCGACGATCGCGACCTTCTGCCGGTTGCCCTTCGAGTACGTGCGGGCCTTCTTGGTGGGGTCGAGCTCGAAGCGTTCGAGCAGTTCGGCACGGCGGCGTTCGTCGATGCCGCCGCGCAGGCCGGCGAGCAGATCGATCGCCTCGCCACCGGTGAGATTGGGCCACAGATTGACTTCGCCGGGCACGTAGGCGAGCCGCCGGTGCAGGTCCACCGCGTTGCGCCACGGGTCGCCGCCGAGCAGTTCGGCCCGGCCGGAATCCGCGCGCAGCAGCCCGAGCAGGACGCGGATGGTGGTGGATTTCCCGGAGCCGTTCGGGCCGAGGAACCCGTGTACCTCGCCCCGGCGGACCTCGAGGTCGAGGCCGTCGAGAGCGCGGGTGGTTCCGAACGACTTGACGAGCTGTTCCACGGAGATCGCCGCCGACATGCTGCCGAGGCTACGCCCCTACCGGCGTCCGTGTGGCGACGAATCGCGGAGAGGGCGGGGTCGGGTGAACCTTCGCAAATCGGTCGCCTAGGCTTCGCCGGGATCACTGGTTTCGAGGAACGGCACCGGTCGGTGCGCTGGAAAGGTGGGGGACGTGGCCGGACGGCTCGGTCGGGGAATCCGCAATGCGGTGGCGGGCGCGGTGGCGGCGTGCGCCGCGGTCGCCGGTGCCGGAACCGCCGTGGCCACACCCGTCTACCCGGCGCCACCGGCCGACCCGTTCTACCGCGCGGCCGCCGACATCGCCGTCGCCCCCACCGGCGATGCGCTCGAGGTGCGGCGCGTGCCCGCGCCGCCAGGCATCGTCGACGTCGAGGCGTGGCAGGTGCGTTTCCGGTCGACGAATTCGGCCGGTCACCCGATCCCCGCGGTGACGACGGTCCTCGCCCCCGTCGGCAAGGCCCCGGACGGCCCGCTGCTGTCGTTCCAGCACGTCATCAACGCCCTCGGCACGCACTGCGCACCGTCGCAGACGCTGTGGGCGAGCGACCCGAACCTCGCCGTCCGGGAAGCCCCCGCCCTCAACCTCGTTCTCCGGCGGGGCTGGACGGTCGCGATCCCGGACCATCTCGGGCCGAACAGCGCCTACGGCGCGGCGCGCCTCGGCGGGCAGATCACCCTCGACGGCATCCGCGCCGTGCAGCGGGTCCCCGAACTGCAGCTCGCCCACAGCCCTGTCGCGCTGGCCGGCTACTCCGGCGGTGGGATGGCCACCGGGTGGGCCGCGGCGCTGGCCCCGACCTACGCCCCCGAGCTGAACCTGGTAGGTGCGGCGATGGGCGGCGTGCCGATGAACATCCGCAAGATGGCCGAGGCTCTCGGCGAGAACCCGCACCCCGCCTTCGGTCTCGCGTTCGCCGCCGCGCTGGGTCTGGAACGCGAGTATCCCGAACGGATGCGGATCAGCGCCGACCTGACCCCGGCGGGCGTGGAGATGCGTGACGCGCTGGCCAATGCCTGCACCAACGACATCCTCGCGCGCGGCGCCGGGGGCAGCCTGCGGCAGGTGAGCACCAACGCCCGCCTGACCGACGACGCCGACGCGGTCGCCGTCGCGGAGGAGAACAGCCTCGAGCTGTATCCGGGCGTGCCGACCGTGCCGGTGTTCGAATGGCACAGCCCCACCGACGCACTCATCCCGGTGGGCGCCATCGACGCCACGCTCGACCGCTACTGCGCTGCGGGTGCGCCGGTACGCCGTGTCGAGACCCCGAGCCCCGACCACATGTCGGCGGCGGTACTCGGCCTGCCGGACGCGTTCGAGTTCCTCGGCGAGCGGTTCGACGGGGTGGCCGTCACCGGGACCTGCTGAACTACGCACCGGGCTTCCCGCCCCCCGCTCGACGGAACGGTCGGGGCCACCCCCGCGGGCGGGTCAGGCGTCGAAGCGCCGGCGGGATTCGTCGATGTCGCGGAGGTATCGCTGCGTCCAGTCACACATGCCGTCGACCGTCGCACGGAGCGCCCGACCCGGCTCGGTGAGGCAGTACTCGACCCGCGGCGGCACCGTGGGATACACCGTCCGCTCGACCAGGCCGTTGCGCTCCATCATGCGCAGGTTCTGGGTGAGCATCTTGTGGCTGATGCCGTCGATGCCCTTGCGCAACTCGCTGAAGCGCAGGGTGCCGTCACCGATCGTTTCGATGATCAACAGCGCCCACTTGTTGGCGACGTCGGAGAAGATCTCCCGCGCCAGCGAGTCTGCTCGCGTCAGGTCCGCATCTTCTGGCAGGCCGCTGAGCTGCTTGGTCACCATCGAGTTCCCCAGTCACTGAAAAGTGCGTTCTTCCACGTCAAGGAACACTCTCCTATGGTTACCGAGTAACCACAAGTGACCGAGAGAAAGTGGGCAGCATGTCCATCACCCTGGTGAACCCGAACGAACTGCCGAAGATCGACGCCTACCGCCAGGTATCCGTCGCCACCGGCTCGAAGCTGGTCTTCGTCGCCGGGCAGGTCGCCTGGGACGCCGACGGCAACACGATCGGCGCAGGCGACCTCGCCACCCAGGTCGAGCAGAGCTACCTCAACGTCGGAGCCGCCCTGGCCGCGGTCGGTGCCACCTTCGCCGACGTGACGAAGCTGACCGTCTACGTCGTCGACTGGACTCCGGACAAGATGAGTGGGTTCGTCGACGGCGTCGCCCGGGCAGCCGCGAAGCTGGGCGTCACCCCCGTAGCGCCGGGCACGCTGATCGGTGTCGCAGCACTGTCCTCTCCCGAGCACCTGGTCGAGGTCGAAGCCACCGCAGTCCTCGACTGAACCGAGTCACCGCACCCCATGCCGCGTGCTCCCGGCGGGGTTGCCACACCTGGCACCCCTGCCCGTCACTGCCTACATCGTCCAGGAGGCCTCGCCCGTCGTCACCGTTCCCAGCACCCCGCCGATCTTCGGCAGCAGCTGACCACTCGCCCCGACCCGCGGCCTGCATCGATCACCGGTGCAGGCCGCGGACTCGTCCGGCCGGGCACCGCACGCTGCGTCCACGCCCGCCCGCGCTGCCCGTGCGCCGGCACGCCCGGAAGGGACCGGTCAGATGAGCCCGCGCTTGCTGGCGGCGTACACGGCCTCGGCGCGACGGCTCACCCCGAGCTTGCGCATGATGTTGCTCACGTGGAACTTCACGGTGGTGCCCGAAATGAAAAGGCGCTCACCGATCTTCGAGTTCGACAGGCCCGCGGCCAGCAGACGCAGCACCTCGAGCTCGCGATCGGTGAGCTGTTCCTGCGGCGTGGTCTGCCCGTTGAGGGACCGCACCACCGCCGCGGCACTGCGCGAGTCGAAGGCGCTCTCGCCGCGCGACACCGCGCGGATGGCGCGCACGAGTTCGGTGGTGTCGACGTCCTTGACGACGTAGCCGCGCGCCCCGGCGTGCACGGCCCGCACGACCAGCTGCTCATCGAGGAACGTGGTGAGCACCAGCAACCCGAGGCCGGGGCGGGCCGCCGACAGCTGCCCGCACAACGCCAGCCCCTCGTAGTCGGAGCCGGCCGAGAGCTTCAGGTCCATCAGCACGATGTCGGGCCGGACCCGGTCCACCAGCGCGACCGCCTCGGCCTCGTGCGACGCCTCGCCCACCACCGCCAGGTCCGGCTCCCGTTCGAGAATCGAGCGCAGCCCTTGGCGCAGGATCGCGTGGTCGTCGACGAGAACGATGCGGACCGTGCGGTTCACCGTCCCGGGAGGGGTTGCCACGTTCATCGCTGTGCTCCTGTCCGCGCCGCGTGTGCCGACGCCGCACTGTTCCCGTTGTTTCCGGTCGCCTCGTCGGCGCCCCGCTCCGCATCGACGGCCGGTTCGGGCACCGGGATGCGCACCGCCACCCGTACCCCGCCGAGGCGGGCGCGGCGCACCTCGAGAGTGCCGCCGAGCTCGTGTGCGCGGGCCTGCATGTTGGCCAGACCGCGATGCCGGCCGTCCCAGTCGTTGTCCGCGGCCAGGCGCAGCATCAGCCGCATCCGGGCCGGGTCCCCGTTGCCGTCGTCGGCGACCGCCAACAGCACCGAGTCGGGCCGGTAGGTCAGCCGCAGCACCACGCGCCGGGCGTTGGCGTGCACCGCGGCGTTGAACAGCGCCTCCCCCGCAATGCGCAGCAGCGAGTGTTCGGCCTCGCCCGGCAGTTCGACCGGCGTGCCGCCCACCCGGACCGTGATGTCGAGTTCGCCCGGCGTGTGCGCGACGCAGAGCTGCTCGAGCATCTCGGGCAGCGACGTGCGATCCGAGTCGGACGGGTGGTTGAGCGCGTAGATCGCCGACCGCAGCTGCTCGACCGCGCGGCGCGTGAGCTCCTTCGCCAGGTCGAGGCGCTCGCCGCGCTCGGTGTCGGGAATGTCGCTGCGGCACACCTCGATCTGCATGCCGGCGGACAGCACGGCCTGGGTGACGCTGTCGTGCAACTCCCGCGCGATGCGGTGGCGTTCCTCGTCGAGCGCCTGGTGCCGGTGGGCGGCGCCCAGCTGCCGTTGGGTCAGCTCCAACTGCCGGAGCGTGGCCTCGAGTTCGGCGTTACGGGCCTGCAGGTCCGCCGCCGCCCGGTTCGCCTCCTGGTAGGCCTGCTCCGCGCGCTCGAGCAACAACTGGCCACGCTGATAGAGCGCGGAATTCTGCAGCGCCACCGCGGTCTGGCTGGCGAGGATCGACAGCACGGCGTGATCGGTGCCGTCGAGCGTGCGGTGCTCCGGGGTCCACGCGGCGATCGCGCCGGCCACTCCGCCGCCGAGGACGATGGGCACGAACGCGTGATGGGTGTCGACGGCCGCGTCCCGGCCGATCGACCCCGACCGGATGTCCTCGAGGCAGCGCACGACGTCGTCCGGCAGGGGCGGACCTTCGACGTTGTCGACGAGGAACGGGGTGGCGTCGGGGCCGAGGACCAGGCGGCGCGGCCCCGCGTCGGGCAGGGTGCCGTCGGTGAGGGCGAAGACCACCCATCGGGCGCTCAGGTGGGCGCGTGCCGCCTCCGCCACGGCGCAGATCAGGGTCTCGGGGCCCTCGACGGTGCGCACCAGGGCACGCGAGATCAGCTCGAGCGCATGCACGACCCGCTCGAGGCGTTCGGCAGCCCCGCGGTACTGGGGATAGAACGTGGGCTTGCCGGAGCGCAGGCCGGTCAGCCGGGACAGGTCGGGCGCGGTCACCGGGCACCGCCCGCCCCGGTCACAGCGCCGCCCGGAACAGCGCCACCATCTGCTCGTGGGTGGCCTCGCGCGGGTTGGTGGACATGCACGCGTCGCGCAGCGCGCCGGCGGCCAGGCGTTCGAGGTCGGTCGCCTGCACCCCGAGTTCCCGCAGCCCCCGCGGCACCCCGACCTCCCGGGCGAGCCGTTCGACCCGGTCCGCGACGGCGAGTGCCGCTTCGACGGCCGGGCCGCGGTGCTCCTCGAGTCCGAGAGCGGCGGCGATCGCGACGAACGGCTCGGGATCGGACGCGGCGTTGAACCGGATGACGTGCGGGAGCAGCACCCCGTTGATGACGCCGTGCGGCAGGTCGAGCAGGCCCCCGACCTGGTGGCTCATCGCGTGCGCGGCGCCGAGGATCGCGTTGGTGAAAGCCAGGCCGGCCTCGAGGCTGGCCTGCGCCATGATCGACCGGGCCGCCATCTCCTGCGGGTCCTCGATCGTGCGTACCAGCGTGTCGGTGACGAGCCCGACGGCACGCAGGGCGTGGTGGTCGGTGAGCGGGTTGTGGGCGCGGGAGACGAAGGCCTCCACGCCGTGGGTCAGGGCGTCCAGCCCGGTGGCGGCGTTCAGGTCGTCCGGCATGGTGGTGAGCAGCCGCGGGTCGATCACGGTCAGGTCCGGGACCAGCGAACGACCGATGATGGTGATCTTGGTGCCGCGGACGGTGTCGGTGACGACGCAGAACTGGGAGACATCGGCGCCCGTGCCCGAGGTCGACGGCACCACCACCATCGGCGGGATCGGGGCCGCCGCCCGGTCCACGCCCTCGTAGTCGAGGATGCTGCCGCCGTTGGCGGCGAGCACCGCGATGCCCTTGGCGGCGTCGATCACCGAGCCGCCGCCGAGCGCGACGAGCACGTCGCAACCGTGGGCCCGGTACGTCTCGTGCCCGGCCGTGACCTCGTGGTCCTTGGGATTGGGGGTGAGGTCACCCCACACGATCGGGGTGAGGCCCTGCTCGACGAGGTGGCCGCGAAGCTCGTCGGCCCAGCCGGCCTCGATCAGGCCCGGGTCGGTGACCAGCAGGGGCCGGACCGCGCCGAGCCGCACCGCCGCGTGCGCCGCCTCGACCAGTGAACCGATCCCGAACACGATCTCCGGGGCGTGGAACTTGGCCAGCGTCGTCGCGGTGTGCTCCGATGCGACGGCCACTACGCACTCCTGACGATCCCGATTGCTGTGATCCAGCTTACGTGGCTTCGAGCCTAGCCCCTCCACGACGGGGCGGCACCGGGCCGAACGGCAGGTGCGGTACCTGCCCGATCGGGTAGGTACGCCCGAGTGCCCGGGAGCCTCCGGGCGCCGGCCGCGGGGTGAATACGAAGTGAATGCCACCACCGCGTACCACGCCGGAACGGGACATATAGGATGCACGTCGCAGGGGTGGACCGGATACGCAGGAAACGGGCTGCGCACCGGCGGAAACAACCCTGGGAGAGCATCATCGACGGCCGATGGATCGTGTGGTGGCACGAGGTGGACGGCGTCACATGGCACGTCCACGACACCGAGACCGCGGCGCTCGACTCGGCGTACCGGGCGCTCCACTCCGATCGGCGGGTCGGGGATCCGGTCATCGAACGCCCCAACCGCACCCTGGTGCTGGGCAGTGAGTTCGCCGCGTACGTCAGGGCGCGGGAGGACGCGGAGGGCCGCCTGGCGATCCGCGGCACCCACCGGGTCGAGATCCGGTACCCGCTCGGCGTGGACCGGTGGATCTCGCAGGGGTGGACGTCGGAGCGGCTCGCACGGGCGAACTACGACGAGGCCCTCGAGCACTTCCGCCCCGACCGGGTCCGGCTCACGAAGCGCGACCACTGATCCCTCGCCGGCCTACCTGGCGAACTCCACGATCGGCGCGCGGCGCACGCCGGAGATCGAGGCGTGCACGACGGACATCGGCAGGAACGCAAGGACGATCAGCAACATGGCGACCTCGTACGCCACGCTGCTGCGCGGATCCGGATTGCCCTTCAACCGGCCGCGGAGCGCGGTCCATGCGATTCCGTGGGCGTTGCCGACCATGATCGCCCGCACCGCCCCGAGTATCCCCTCGGCGGCGGACTTCCCGTAGACATCCACGAGACGGTGCCACGACTCGGGCGTGGGGTTGCCCCGGGTGTCGGCATAGTGCTGGGCGAACAGGACCGCGGCGACCTCGGAGTCGGGAACGTCGTCGAGGACCCCCGACAGGATGTTCCGGATCTCGGCGCTGCTCATTCCGGCCTCGAGGGCCATCTTCGTGTGGGCGTAGGAGCAGGCGCCGCAGCCGTTCACCTCGGTCACCGCCAGCATGATCCGTTCGACGAACTCGGGGCTCAGCTCGGCGCGCTTCCTGGCACCGATCAGGTGCTTCATCGATCGAACGCCCCGGTAGAAGATCCAGTAGGCCTCACGGATCGAATAGTGCTTCTTCGCGAACTGCATCGTCGTCTTCCTCAACTGTGCCCGGGATTCCGATGTGCCGGAGCACTCTCCCGTAAGCCGGCCGGTCCGCCGGCGGTGGCGTGGGCGGACGGCGCACACACACCCCGGGGGGTATTTACCGGTCCATGGTAACCATCGGCCGTTCCCCCGCCGGAGCGGGGCCGGAGGCGGCCGGCACGGGGCGCGCACTCAACGCAGTGCGTGCCCGAGCTCCGCCGCGCGGGAGAGCAACTGGGCGGCGTCCCGGGCGACGACGACGCGATCGCATTCCGGCGCGTACTCGGGCATCGCGCACGTTGCCTGGGCCCAGTAGCGCTGCGGTTCCGGGGTGACCCAGGCGAGCCGGTGCACGCGACGGCGCAGGTCCGCGAGACGGTCGGCGCGGGAGGGCAGGCCGTTGCAGCGGCCGTCGCCGACGACGAGCACGCTGGTGCGCGAGTCGACGATCCCGGCGTGCTCGGTGAGCAGCTCGTCGAGGACCCGGCCGTAGTCGCTGCTCGCCTCGAGGTCGAGGCCGGGGTGCGCCAGGACCGCGGCGAGGGCGCCGTCACCGGTGCTCGCCAGCAGTTCCCGCGTCACGTCGACGGGCCGGTCGACGAAGGCCAGGACCCGGCAGCGGTGGGCCCGGCCGTGCATGGCCTGGGCCAGGCGCAGCGTGAACGCGGTGATCGGGCGCACCGACAGGGACACGTCGGCCAGGATCAGCAGCCGGACCCGGTCCGGACGCGGGGCGCGGACGATCAGGTGGAACGGTACGCCGTCGGTGCGCATCCCGGCGCGGGCCGTGCGGCGCATGTCGAGGCGGCCGCGGCTGAACTCGCGCGGCACCGGCCGGGCCGGTCCGCGCATCCGCCGCAGCACCTCGTGGCACGCCAGCTCGATCTCGGCTCGGGACGCGACGTCACCGGCGGTGTCGGGGGCGTCGGGTTCGCCGTCCGGCAGCGGGCCGCCGAGTCCGGCCTGGGACAATGCCGCGACGAACGCCTCGACGGCCTCGACGAGCCGGTTCAGCTGCGCCGCGGTGAGCGGTTCGTCGGCCTCGTCGTCGCCGTAGGCACGACGCGGATCGTATGCGTCGAGCCACGCGAGGATGGATTCCGGATCGTCCCAGGACAGCGAGCCGACCACGGCGGCCCCGGGATTCGCGGCCAGCTCGCCGACGGCGGCGGCGCCGGCCCGATCCACGTCGACGGTGTAGGTGACCCCGCGCCGCCCCGAGTCGGCTCCGGTGTCCACGGACAGGGCGGCGTCCGACGACGTCATGGAGACATCGTCGTCGTCCTTGTGCGGATTGAAACCCTTGTCCGCCTCGGGGGTGTCGAAGTGGTCGCCGACCTCCGCGGCACGATCGTTGTATTCGGCGTAGCGGGCGATCTCCGGATCGTCGTCGAGTTCGAGCGCGGTGGGCAGGGCCTCGGCGAACTGCGCCCGGGGCGTGGACTTCTCGCCCGCGGCCCCGGCCGCATCCGTCGCCGCGAACAGCGCGTCGAAGGCCCGGTCGAAGCCGGGCTGCTCGTGCGGGTACTTCGCGCACACCGCACGCAGACAGGCCCGCAGGACGTCGCGGTCGCGGGCCCCGACCAGGCCGAGCACGCGGCGCACCTCGATGGTCTCGGCGGGCGAGGCCGACACCCCGTGCCGGCGCAGCAGGCGCCCGAACACGGCGGCGACCACGTCGAGGGGATACGAGGTGCGCATCGTCGCCAGCGGCGTCACGGGCATCGCGTCACCGCCGCGCGCCGATGCCGACGCCGCCGCGGCCGCCGCCACCGCCGCGCCCCCGGAACACCGCGGTGGTCGTGTTGGCCGGCCGGGACGCGACGGTGGCCCGCTCGGGC
>NZ_WVTE01000231.1:0-44111 GCF_009939605.1 Rhodococcus sp. YH1
CGCCGGGTTCTTCCTGTCCCCCACCATCGCTTCGGGAGTCGACGCGTCGGTGGCCACCGCCGAGTTGTTCGGGCCGCTGATCAGCCTGCATGCCGTGGAGTCCGACGAGGACGCACTACGCGTTGCCTACCAGATGTGGGAGCTGTTGCTGCCCGGCATCGTCCGTGCCGACCGGCACGACCGGATCCCGGTGATCCGCACAGCACGCTGACGCTTTTCTCCTACCCGTCGGCGACGGGGCGGTAGGTGCAGACGTGCACGCCCGTCCCGCTGGTGACCGTGGAGACCAGCGCGAGCGTGCGCTGCACACCGTCGCCCGGGAAGATGGACTTTCCGCCGCCGAGGATCACCGGCTCGATCATGAGCCGCAGCTCGTCGACCAGCCCTTCGTGGAGCAGGGTCCGGACGAGAGTGGGGCTTCCCATGACCATCAGGTCGCCGCCGTCGGTCTCGTGCAGCTTCCGCACGGCTGCGACGACCTCATCGCCGGGGATCAGCGTGGTGTTGTTCCACGTCAGATCCGCGTCCCGCAACGTCCGGGACACGACGTACTTCGGGACGGCGTTCATCCGATCCGCGAACGGGTCGCCGGCCCGATCGGGCCACGCCGCGGCCATCGTCTGCCACGTGCGCCGCCCGAACAGCAGTGCCCCGGTACGGCCCATCGCCTCGTCGATGGCCGCCCCCATCACCTCCTCGTCGAAGAACGGGAACGACCAGCCGCCGTGGGCGAAGCCCCCGTCGGTGTCCTCCTCCGGTCCACCCGGCGCCTGCACGACGCCGTCCAGGCTCATGAACTCACTGACCACGATGCGCACGGGACTCGCTCCTGTTCCTCGACGGGGTGTACAGCGATACAGACCATCGCGTCACCCCGAAATCATCGCCTCTCCCGTCCCTCGTGCGCACCTTCGGCCTCGAACCGGGAGGAACTCGCGACGAGAAGGCGGTTCCCGCGGCATCGGCCGAGTAGCACGCCCGGCAACCGCCCGCTCGTCGCAGGAACCTCCCGTTCGGTCCGCCGAGTACCCAGGCGCGCCGGTCCCCTTCGGGGTTGTCCCCCATTCCGATTTCCGGTGTGCGCCCGGATGTGCCGCCGCGCCCGCCCCAGCAGTATCGATCTCGTGAAGCGGGTACTGCTGCAACTGTCCGGCGCCGTCGTCGCCGTGATCGTCCTCGTCACCGCGATCGCTGCCGGCGTCGTCGTGCACGCCTGGAACTCGACGGTGGTCGACACCACCGGGCAGGTCACCTTCGACCGTCCGCTGAACATCCCACCGCTCGCGGACAGCACGGTCACGCCCGACGGGGTCCGCGTGTTCGATCTGACCATGCAGCGCGGCACCACGGACATCGGTCGCGGTCCCGGTACCCGGACCTGGGGTGTCAACGGGTCGTACCTCGGGCCGACGCTGCGTGCCGGGCGCGGCGAGCAGGTGCGGGTGAACGTCACCAACGATCTCGGCGAGACCGGCACCCTGCACTGGCACGGCATGCACCTGCCGGCCGCGATGGACGGCGGCCCGCACCAGCCGATCGCCCCGGGGGCGACGTGGAGTCCGCAGTGGACGATCGACCAGCCCGCCGCAACGCTGTGGTATCACCCGCACCCGCACGGCGCCACCGCCGACCACGTCTACCGCGGGGTCGCCGGGATGTTCCTGCTCGACGACCCGGCCGGCGGCCCGTCCCTCCCCGATCGATACGGGATCGACGACATCCCACTCGTGGTGCAGGACAAGCGGTTCGACGGCGACCAGCTCGACACCGGCGGGCCGATGTTCGCCGCCGTCGGTCTCCTCGGCGACGAGATCGTCGTCAACGGCACCCCGCGGCCCTACCTCGACGTCGCCACCGAGCGGATCCGACTGCGGCTGCTGAACGCCTCCAACGCCCGCGTCTACAACTTCTCCTTCGACGCCGGCCTGCCGTTCCTGCTCATCGGCACCGACGGCGGCCTGCTCGAACGTCCGGCGCCGATGCGCCGCATCCAGCTCTCCCCCGGCGAGCGCGCCGAGATCGTCGTCGCGTTGCCCGCGGGCACGACGACCGTGCTCCGCAGCACGGCGCCGGACCTGGGCGCGGACTTCTGGCAGACCCGGTTCTCCGGCGGTGACGACGAGTTCGACGTCCTCGAACTGCGTGCCGCGCGGACCCTCGCGCCCAGCGCGCCGGTGCCCGGGGAACCGACCTCCCCCGAGGATCTCGGCACACCCACCGTCACGCGACGCATCGATCTCACCGGCTCCGGCACCATCGACGGCCGCGAAATGGACATGGCGCGCCTCGACCAGACCGTCGCCGCCGGCGCCACGGAGGTGTGGGAGGTCCGCAACAGCAGCGGCGCGATCCACAACTTCCACATCCACGGCACGAGCTTCCGCGTCCTCGGCGACGGCCATCCCGCGCTGTCCGGCCCGAAGGACACCGTGTACATCACGCCGGGGCACACCGTCCGGCTGCTGATGCGGTTCGCCGGCCGCCCCGGCCCGGCGACGCCGTACATGTACCACTGTCACCTGCTCCGGCACGAGGACAACGGCATGATGGGACAGTTCGTCGTCGTTGCCCCGGGCGAGGAGCCGAACGTGCCGCACGAACCGGCCGCCCACACCGCAGTCCACGAGTAGCGTGCGTCCCATGACGTCCGCGATCCGGATCGAGGGACTGGTCAAGCGATTCGGACGATTCACCGCGCTCGACGACCTCGATCTCGAGGTCGCCACCGGCGAGGTGCACGGCTTCCTCGGCCCCAACGGCGCCGGCAAGTCCACCACGCTGCGGGTCCTGCTGGGACTGCTCCGCCCGGACGCCGGGCACGTCGAACTGCTCGGCGGCGACCCCTGGCGCGACGTGGTGAGCCTGCACCGGCGGCTCGCCTACGTGCCCGGCGACGTGAGCCTGTGGCCCGGCATGACCGGCGGCGAGGCCGTCGACCTGCTCGGCCGGTTACGCGGCGGGCTCGACCGGCGCCGCCGCGCGGACCTGCTCGACCGGTTCGAACTCGATCCGACCAAGCGCGGCCGCACCTATTCGAAGGGCAACCGGCAGAAGGTCGCGCTCGTCGCGGCGCTGGCCTCGGACGTGGAGTTGTTGCTGCTCGACGAGCCGACCGCGGGGCTCGATCCGCTCATGTCCGCGGTGTTCCACGACGAGATCGCCCGGGAGAAGCAGCGCGGGCGGACGGTCCTGCTGTCGAGCCACATTCTCAGCGAGGTCGAGGCGCTCGCCGACCGGATGAGCATCATCCGCGACGGCCGGGTCGTCGAGACCGGCACCCTCGAGGACATGCGCGCGGACCTGCGGTCCACCATCGACGCGGTCCTCGCCGCGCCCGTGGCCGACCCGACGGCGCTGACGGCGCTGCCCGGGATCCACGACGTGCGGATCGACGGCCCGCGCGTGCACTGCGCGGTCGAGCACGGCCGCGCCGGCCCGGTGCTCGCCGCGCTGGGCCGCTACGACATCCGCAGCGTCACCGTCTCGCCGCCGTCGCTCGAGGAGCTGTTCCTGCGGCACTATCACCGGCACGGCCGGGACGGGCAGGCCCCGACGTGACGGCATCGTTGACGGGGATGCGGCCGCTGCTGCGGGCCACCGCCGAGCAGGACCGCGGCAACGTCGCGCCGTGGATCGTGCTCATCACGGCGCTGTCGGTGTCGTCGGTCCTCGCCTACGGCTGGGTGTTCCCGGACGCGGCGAGCCGGCGCACCCTCGATGCCACGCTCGGCGCGAACCCGGCTCTGCGGGTCGTGTTCGGTCCGGCTCGCGACCTGACGTACGCGGACGGGTTCAACGCGTGGCGGGCCGGGGCGCTCGGCGCGTTCTTCGCGGCCCTGATGGCGATCCTGGCCGTCACCCGCAACAGCCGCGCGCACGAGGATTCGGGCCAGGCCGAGCTCATCGCCTCCGGCGTCGTCGGCCGCCAGGCCCGGCTGGCGACGGCCGTCGCCTGGGCGGCGCTGGCCTCCGTCGCGCTCGGTGTCGTCTGCGCGGGCGCGACGATCCTCGTCGGCGGCGGTGTCGCCAACTCGATCACACTGGCCGCGACGTTCACCGCGTCCGGGCTGGTGTTCGGCGCCCTCGCGGCGGTCACCGCCCAGCTCGGCTCCTACGCCCCCACTGCCAATACCCTCGCGATCGGGATCCTCGGAGCCTGCCTGCTGATCCGCGCCTACGTCGACGTGACCACTCCGGACGGATGGGCGATCTGGACGACCCCGCTCGGCTGGGTGCAGCAGGTCCGTCCCGCGTCGGGAAACGACTGGTGGCCGCTGGCGGCCTGCCTGACGCTGACGGCGGTGCTGCTGCTGGTCGCGTTCGTCGTACAGGCGCGACGGGACTTCGGAGTCGGCGTGATCGCGCCGTCACCCGGGCCTGCGGAGGGCGGCGCGGGGACGAGCGTGTGGGGCCTGGCGCTGCGGCTGCACCGCGGTGCGCTCGCTGCGTGGGCGACGGTGTTCGTGGCGCTCGGGGTGGTGTTCGGATTCATGTCCACCACGTTCGCCGATGTCTTCGCCGACAATCCGGCGCTCGGATCGTTGCTCGGGAGCGGCCGCGGCTCGCTCGTGTTCGGTTTCGTGGTGACGATGCTGCAGCTGATGGGCATCGTCGCCGCGGTGTTCGGGGTCCAGGTGATGATGCGGCTGCGCGCCGAGGAACTGGCGCTGCGGGTCGAACCGGTGCTGGCCGGGGCGCTGACCCGGACCCGGTACTTCGCGTCGCACGCCGGGATCGCGCTGCTCGCCCCCGCGGCGGCGCTGCTCGTGGGCGCGACGCTGTTCGCGTACGTCTCGTCGGCGCGGGGTGGACAGATTCCGGCCGGGGATCTGATCCGGCAGGCACTCGTGACGATTCCGGCGGTGTGGGTGCTGGTCGGGCTGGCGGTCGCGGTGATCGGCGCCCGGCCCCAGGCGCGGATGCTCGGCTGGCTCGGTGTGGTCGCCGCATTCGCGCTGACGATCCTGGGGCCGCTGTTCCGGTTGTGGAACTGGATCCTGGGGATCAGTCCGTTCCGGCACGTGCCGGTGGTGACGGCGGCGCCGCCGCAGTGGCTCGGGTTCGCCGTGCTCACCGCCGTGGCCGCGCTGTTCGTCGCGGCGGGGTTCGCGGGGTTCCGGCGCCGGGACGTCGGCTGAGGACCGGACGCCACTACAGTCGCGGAGCATCGGGTCGTCACCGCGAACGGAGCACACCACATGAACCGTTGGTCCACATTCGTCGTCGACCGGCGCTGGTGGGTGCTCGGCTTGGCCGTCCTCGTCGTCGTGCTCGCCGGGGTCTGGGGCACCGGGGTGTTCGGCCGGCTCTCGCAGGGCGGGTTCTACGATCCCGGCAGCGAATCGGCCGAGGTGCAGCGCATCGTGGACGACAACTTCGGTCCGCAGACCGCCGACATCATCGCGATCTACACCCCGCCGCCCGGGCGCACCGTCGCCGACATCGGACCCGAGGTGACCGCGGTGCTCGACCGGTTCGCCGCCGAGGTTCCCACCCATGCGGTCGACTCCTACTGGTCGGCCGCGCCGCCGGCGAAGCAGCTGCTGCTGGCGAAGGACGGCGGCAGCGCGGCGGCGGCCGTCACCCTCGAGCCCGGCTCGGAGATCACCGTCACCACGTTCCAGGGCCTGCTGCCGAAGCTCGAGGTCCCCGGCGTCGACGCGCAGTTCGCGGGGAACTCGGTCGTCGGCGTCGCATTCACCACCCGGCTCGAGCGCGACCTGTTGTTCGCGGAGGCGATTGCGCTGCCGGTGACGTTGGTGCTGCTGGTGTTCATCTTCGGCGGTCTCGTCGCGGCGGCGGTCCCGGTGTTCGTCGGGGTCCTCGCCGTCCTCAGTGCCCTCGCCACGCTGCGCCTGCTCACGATGTACACCGACGTGAGCTCCTTCGCGCTGAACGTCACGTCCCTCATCGGGCTGGGCCTGGCGATCGACTACGGGCTGTTCATCGTCAGCCGCTTCCGGGAGGAACTCGACTCGGGTGCCGACCCGGCGACCGCGACCCGTCGCACCGTGCTCACCGCGGGCCGCACGGTGCTGTTCTCGGGGCTGCTGCTGATGTGCGCGTTCGCCGGAATGCTCGTCTTCCCGCAGGCGCTGCTGCGCTCGCTGGGCCTCGGCGCGATCGCCGCGGTGCTCAGTGCGGCGGTGCTCTCGCTCACCGCGATCCCCGCGCTGCTGGCGATACTCGGGCACCGCATCAACGCACTGACGTGGCGGGAGGGCGCGGCGCGGCGGGGCGAGGCCCGGGCCCGGCGCTTCTGGGGGGCGGTGGTGACGAAGGTGATGCGCCGGCCGGCGCTGGTCGCGGTGACCATCACCGCCGGCCTGCTGCTGCTCGCCACGCCGCTGTTGCGCGCCTCCTTCGGGGAGATCGAGTACACGGCCTTGCCG
The DNA here is from genome assembly GCF_009939605.1 of Rhodococcus sp. YH1. NCBI lineage: Bacteria > Bacillati > Actinomycetota > Actinomycetes > Mycobacteriales > Nocardiaceae > Rhodococcus > Rhodococcus sp. YH1. The sequence continues at coordinate 6,393 of NZ_WVTE01000231.1, forward strand.
GCGGGCGACCCGGCGCGTGCCGCCACCCAGACGCTGCTCGACGAATTCCCCTCCACCGGCAACGGCGTCACGCTCGTGCTGAGGGGTGACGAGGGCTCCGGGCCCGCCCTGGCCGTGGTCACGTCGGTGTCCCGCGCGGCGGCGGACGTGGACGGCGTCGCGCAGACCGTCACCGTCGCCTCGCGGAACGACGTCGTGGTGCTGCAGGCGCTGTACGCACAGGGCGTGGAGGAGACGCCGCGGGCCGGCGAGATCGTCCGGGAACTGCGGGATCTGCCGCCCCCGCCGGGCACCGACCTGCTCGTCGGTGGCGGCCGGGCGATGGTCGACGACAGCAACGCCGCGATAGCGCGGTCGATGCCGGCAATGATCGCGATCATGGTGCTCTCGACCCTCGTGCTGCTGTTCCTGGCATTCGGGTCCGTGGTGCTGCCGCTCAAGGCGGTGGCGATGGCGGGCCTGAGCCTGGCGGCCACGTTCGGCGTGCTCACCTGGGTGTTCCAGCTCGGGAACGGAGCGGAGTTGCTCGGCGTGACCCCCAGCCCGCTGGAGCCGAGCTTCGTGGTGCTGATCCTGGCGGTGGTGTTCGGCCTGTCCACCGACTACGAGGTGTTCCTCATGTCGCGCATGGTGGAGGCACGGGCCGCCGGGGCGAGCACGGAGGAGGCGGTGCGGTTCGGCACCGAACGCACCGGCCGGGTGGTGACCTCGGCGGCGCTGCTGCTGATCGTGGTGACCGGCGCCTTCACGATCTCGGGCCTGTCGATCATGCGGTTCCTGGGTGTGGGGATGATCCTCGCGCTGATCATCGACGCGACGGTGGTGCGGATGCTGCTGGTGCCGTCGCTGGTCAAGCTGATGGGCGAGGCGAACTGGTGGGCGCCGGCGTGGATGAAGCGGGTGCACGCGAAGGTCGGCATCGGACACTAGAATCCGTTCTTACCTTGCAGTAGGTTCGGGCCATGGCCACGTACCTCGTCACGGGCGGCACCGGCTTCCTCGGCACGCACGTGCTCGGGCGACTGCTCGCGACCCACCCGGACGCCGACGTCCATGTGCTGGTCCGGCCGGCGTCGCTGCCGAAGTTCGAGGCCCTCTCCGCGCGCCTGGAGGGGGGGGACCCGGCTGCACCCGCTGCTCGGCGATTTCACCGAGCCGGGACTCGGACTCGAGGCCGCGACGATTCCGCCGGCCGAGCACGTCCTGCACCTCGGCGCCATCTACGACCTCACCGCCGGAGAGGAGCAGGCCGCCACGAACGTGGCGGGCACCCGCGCGGTGATCGCCCTCGCGGAGAAGCTGGGCGCGACCCTGCACCACGTCTCGTCCGTGGCCGTCGCCGGGGATCACCGCGGCACGTTCGCCGAGGACGACCTCGACCTGGGCCAGCACTTCCCGTCGCCCTACCACCGCACCAAGTTCGAGGCCGAGAAGGCGGTCCGGGCGAGCCGGGTGCGCCGGCGCATCTACCGGCCGTCCGCGATCGTGGGCAGCTCCACCACCGGCGAGATCGACAAGATCGACGGCCCCTACTACTTCTTTCCCGCCCTGGCCGCGCTGGCGGCGCTGCCGTCGCGGCTGCCGCTGGTCCTGCCCGACCTCGGCGACACCAACCTGGTGCCGGTCGACTACGTCGCGGCCGCGATCGTCGAACTGATGCATCGTCCCGGACTGGACGGGCGCACCTTCCACCTCGTCTCCCGCCCGCAACCGGTCCGCGAGGTGTTCGCGGCGCTGGCCGCGGCGGCCGGTGCCCCCGTTCCCGTCGCCGGCGTGCCCGGCGCGCTGGTACGTCCGCTGTTGTCGATCACCGCGCTTCCCGACCTGAAGACCGCCCGACGCCTCGCACTGCGACGGACGGGCATCCCACCGGTCGTGTTCGGCCAGCTGACCTTCCCGAGCCGGTTCGCCGACCGCAGCACCCGGGAAGCCCTGCGCGGCAGCGGCATCACGCTGCCCGAGTTCGCCGGCTACGCCCCCGTGCTGTGGCGCTACTGGCGCGAGCACCTCGACCCCGGCCGTGCCCGCCGCGACGATCCGCGTGGACCGCTCGTGGGACGGCACGTGCTGATCACCGGTGCCTCCTCGGGGATCGGACGGGCGAGCGCGATCGCCGCGGCCCGCGAGGGTGCCGTGGTCTTCGCCCTCGCCCGTCGCGCCGAGGAACTCGACGCAGTCGTCGCCGCGATCCGCGCGGGCGGCGGCAGCGCGTACGCGTATCCGTGTGACCTCACCGACCCGGCGGCGGTGGAGCGCACCGTGCAGGCGGTCCTCGCCGAGCACGACCACGTCGACATGCTCGTCAACAACGCGGGACGCTCCATCCGGCGCGGGCTGTACCACTCGACGGACCGGCTGCACGACTTCGAACGCACCATGGCGGTCAACTACTTCGGTGCGGTGCGGTTGACCCTGGCCCTGGTGCCGCACATGCGCGCACGGCGGTTCGGGCACATCGTGAACCTCAGCACCGCCGGGGTGCAGGCCCGCACCCCGCGATACGCCGCGTACATCGCCTCGAAGTCCGCGCTCGAGGGGTTCGCCGACGTCGCCGCCTCCGAAACCCGGGACGACGGAATCACTTTCACCACCATTCACATGCCGCTCGTGCGCACCCCCATGATCGAACCCAGCGGGGCGTACAACCCGGGTCCGGCGATCAGCCCGGAGGACGCCGCGCGGATGGTGGTCCGAGCCCTCGTCGAACGGCCCAAGCGCATCGACGTGCCGATCGGCACCCTCGGCGAGCTCGGCGGCATCTTCGCGCCGGGCCTGCGGGACCGGATGTTCTCGCTCTACTACCACGCCTACCCCGACGCGCCCGCCGCGCGCGGCGAGCAGTGCGCCTCCGCCGACGCACCCCCGCAGCCGCGGACGCTGCCCCGTCCGGTGCTGCCGAACCCTGCGGTGCTGCGCCGGATCGGCCGGCTACTGCCCGGCGTGCACTGGTGAGGCGGCTGCGCCGCCGGTGTGTCCTTCGGGCGGTCCCGGCCGCCCGAAGGACACACCGCACTAGAGCGCAGTTGTCTCCGTCGCCATCAGCGGTCGCACCGGCTTCGGATCGGCGCCGCAGCTGACCGGACGCGGCGGCAACTGCCGGGTCTCGACCTGCACGCGCCAGCGGCGACCGTCGCGGTGCCGCACCACCGTTCCGGCGTCGCCCTCGTCGACGACAAGCGCGTCCGCATCCGCGGGCACCTGCCCCCGCACCGCGATCTCGGCGACCTGCCCGGCCGCGGACCAGCTGCTGCGCCCCCGCAACCCCGGCAGATACACCTCGCCGCGAGCGGCGGCCGCCACGGCGTCCCGGCTCTGCGCGACGTCGAGCCGGCCGTAGGTGTAGCCGGTGGGCAGCAGGATCAGCGACGGGGCGAAGCGGTGCCCGCCGGTGTGCGAACACTCCCACACGTCGTCGCCGAACTCCGCAGCCAGCGCCGCCGCCACGGGGCGCCCCAGCACGGCACAGCACCGGTCCCGTTTGCCGTGGGCGCACACCAGCGCGACGGGCCGGTCCTGCGCACGGCCGAGGCCGGGCGCCGGGCCGGCGACGATGCGCGGGATCAGGTCGAGCAGTTCCTTCGGCTCCCCGACCTCCAGCCGCTCGCACCAGCTGCCGCCCGGATCGGAGCGGGCCAGGAGCACGGTGCGGCCGTCGCCGCGGCGGGCGGTGTCACGACCGGGCCGCCGGACGAACAGGAACCGCACTCCGACGGCGTCGGCCGCGGCCGAGATCTCGCCGGCGAGGCCGGGGCCGAGAGCGGTGCCGTCGAGGACGTCGCGCCCCCAGCCGGACGGCATCTCGAGGCACACCCAGCCGGGGGCGGTCGCCGCGGTGCCGGGCAGGGGCTCGTCCAGCGCGGAGGCCGCCGAGCAGGCAGGAGGAAAGGCAAGGCTCACCCGCCCATTGTGTCCGTTCGGGCTAGTCGTGGAAGCGACGGCCCTCCGCGAGCTGCTGCACGAAGGCCTCGATGCGGCGTGCCCGGGTCTCCGGGCGCTTCGCGGCCTGCAGCCGGTACACGATCGCGTACCGGTTGCGGCCGTCGAGCGTGTCGTAGAAGGCCTGCGCCGCGGGATTGCCCGCGAGGGCGTCGAGGAAGTCCTGCGGCACCTGCGCGGTCGCCTGGCCGGCGTAGGCGCGCTCCCAGCGGCCGTCGGCGCGGGCGCGGGCGACCTCGGCGGCCCCGGCCGGCGCGAGCCGGCCCTCTGCCTCGAACCGTTCGGCGAGCGCCCGGTTACGCTGCGACCAGGGGCTGCGGGCCCGGCGCGGAGTGATGCGCTGCAGCCGGAAGTCGTCGTCGAGCCTGCGTGCCTGACTGTCGATCCAGCCGTGGCACAGCAGTTCCTCGACCACCTCGGCGTAGGTCACCGACGGATGCGCCGATCCCTTCTTGGCGAGCTTGACCCAGATGCCGGGCGAGTCCGTGTGGTGCTCACGCAGCCAGGCGGCGAAGGACTCCCGGTCCGGGAAGTACTCGACGGGCAGCTCGTCGGCCATGATCATCTCCCCAGCCGGCGCAGGCCCGCCCGCGTCCACAGGCCCAGGAAGCCCTGGGACAGGTAGGCGAGAGAGCCGAGCGCAAGCACCCACTTGACGGTGCTGACCGTCGTCGCCACCCGGACGGTGGTGTCGGTGATGCGGTCACGGTGGTCGAGCAGATACAGGCCCGCGGCGTTCTCGACGTAGTCCGCCGCCGCGGCCACCGCCGGAGCGACGGCGAGGACCCGGCGGGTGTGCGCGGGCACGGGCCGGTGCTCGGCGAGCGATCGCGCACCGGCCTGCAGTGCGATGGCAAAGATCAAGGGATGCAGCAGATCCCAGTAATAGTGCCGGCGATACCGCGGGGCGGTGTCCGCGTCGAGTCCGTCGAGAACGTTGCGGTATGTCGCCGCGGAGAAGGCGGCCTGGATCCGTCCCACCGCCGGCGCGGCGGGGCCGAGCACGCGGGCGATGTTCGCCTGCGACACCACGAATACCGCGGCGGCGGCCAACAGTCGACGGTCGGACGCGGTCCATGTCATGCGGCGATCCTAGCGGCTGCGCCGCAGCGCGAGCGCCCTGTCGGGCCGACAGCTCGTGGGTGCCCCGTTCCCGCCCTCCCCGATCCGGATCAGCACGTGGTGATGAACTGTGCCGGCGTGCACCGTGCCCTCGTGCGTCGTGCAGGGCTGCCCTGTGTGCGGGAGTCGAACCCGCGGCGCTGCCCTCCGCGCGCCTGAGGATACAAAAAGGTCGATTCACCGCGACCCACGGCGTGTGCTCGCTTCCGATTCGGGTACCCGCTGCCCACGATCACTCGTCGATCAGATCAACCTCCCAGTTCACGCGCTGGATCTCCATGTCCACCTGCCGGATCCGGCGGGCCAGGTCGTCGGTGGTGCGCCGCAGGTCCCGGACCGACAGCGCCGAGACGTATGCCAGTTCGGACCGGAGTTGTCGCCCGTATCGGTCCCTGCTGCCCGAGGCCGCGTCCGCGGCCGCGGTCAGCGCACGGTGCCGGGCCTGCAAGGCGTCCCGTTCGGCCAGCGCGTCGGTGAGCGTGCGGTCGCCGACGCGGGTGGCGGTGTTCGTCTTGTTGATCCGAGCGATCAGCAGCGCATGCCGATCGATGGCGTCGGTGAGTTGGTCGAGGAGCTCGCCGGCATTCTCGGCGGGCTCCTCACCCTCCTGGTACCGGGCGTTGGCCACGATCCGGGTGCCGAGCTGCTCGATCCGCCGTTTCAGCTCGCCTCGCTCGGCGAGTGCCTCTGCCAACCGCATGGCGTCGAATCGTAGACGACCGGTCGTGTTCACGTGAACCCGGTTTCCGGCACCGTCGAGACCACCCAGCCGGGCGGAAATACCGTGTCCCACGTTCCGGTCCGCGAACGGCCCTGCCACGTCGGCGTGCCCGGGGGTGAGCTGCGGTACAGGCCGCGCGCGGCGGCAAGAGTGCGGTCGTACTGAGTCGGCCAACCGATGTCGGCGGCGAGCTGCTCGAGGACAGTGCGATCTCGGCTCAACGCCCGCTCGGTGTGCGCCAACGCGGGCAGCGAATCCCGCTTGTCGGTGTTGCAACCTCCGCAGGCGAGTACGAGATTGGCCAGCCCGTCGAGAGGCACCCGGGACCACGGTAGCACGTGGTCAACCGGATTTCCATCGGAAAGGCTTGTCGCACAATAGAAACACTGCGTTCCGAAGGCCTCGCGCAGCGCCACGCGCGGCTTCGCGAGCGAGACGCGGTCGCGGCCGAACAGGTGCCCCGCGATGTCGGGAACGTCCTCGTCGAGAAAGGCGTTGTAGCGGCGCACGTCCTGAACCCACAGGATCTCCAGTGTCGGGGTGAGCAGACCGGACAGGCGGGCCAGCGCCGCCGCGACCCCCGGAAACAGGCGGATTACGCCACCGTGCCGGGCAATCGCCGCTCGGGTGATTCCGGAGTGCAACCAGGAGTCGTCGTAGAGGAACGGTTCGCCACGTCCGCCCGGTAGCCGCTGCAGCCGGTACAGCGGTTGCTGCGCCAGTGTGAGCGCGACCTCCGCGACAGCCTCGCGGTACAAGTCGGGCATCCGCAGCCTCGCGATGGACAGGCCGACCACCCCGCCGGCGTTCGCCGCACCGCGCAGCACCTCCACCGCCGTCAGGATCCGAGCCTTCGGCTGCGAGGACTGGCGCAACCGGTGCCCGTCGAACGGACGGACCTGGGGCCAGTACAGGTCGATCACCCGCTCGGCCAGGGCGTCGATCGGCACGTCGAGTGCCGCAGCCGGGTCCGCCGGCAGATGTTCGACGCAGAAGCCGACAAGTGCCGAAAGGGTCGCAAGCTTGTAAGTGGCGGTCCGGGCACCGGTCTCGAGGACGGCGACGACGCGCTGACCGAGCGCGAGGGCGTCCGTGGGTGGTCCGGTACCGTCCACCCCGCCACGGTAGCGCAGCGGGAGGAATCATGATGGGCAAGCTGGTCCGCGACCGGATTCCCGACATCATCGAGGCCGACGGCCGGGTGGCGCACACCCGTGTACTCGATCGGGACGAGTACCGCAGCGCCCTGCTCGACAAGCTGGTCGAGGAAGCACACGAGCTGCGGGAGGCGCACAACGGCGACGAGCGGCTCGGCGAACTCGCCGACGTGCACGAGGTGTTCACGTCCCTGCTCGCCGCGTTCGGGATCGCCGCCGAGGAGGTGGCTGCCGCGGCCACCGCCAAGCGCGCCGAGCGCGGCGGCTTCGATCGCCGCATCTGGCTGGAATAGCGTCGGTACACCGGCAACAGGTTCCGGACGGCGACAACCGTCTCGACGGTTGTCGCTGTCCGGAAGCTCTGTCGTGGCGGAACGAGTGCTCAGGTGAGGAAGGGCAGCACGGCGGCCTCGAACTCGCGGTGCCGATCGCGGTGGATGCTGTGGCCGCAGGTGAAGTCGTGGACCGCGACGTCGCCTAGGACGTCCACAGCGGCCTCGAGCCGGGCCGGATCGACCATGCTGCCCGGCCCGCCCCGCAGGATCATCGTCGGTGCGGTGATCCGCGGAAGATGTTCCCACCACCGCGGATTCGGCGCGCGGAACTGGGTGAGCGCCGAGCCGGTCATGGAGCGGTCGAAGGCGAACGTCGCGCGCGGATTGCGCAGCAGGCTCGTCGAGGCGTGCCACAGCTCGGCCGGCGACGGCAGGCGCCCGCCGAGCACCTGCGGCGGATCGCCCGGGCGCAGCGGCAGCGGCGCCTCCTCGAGCACCAGGCGCCGCACCAGGCCCGGGCGCTGCTGCGCCACGAGGGATCCGGTGTGCCCGCCGAGGGAATGCCCGACGAGGTCGACCGTCTCGAGGCCCAGGTGTTCGCAGAGCCCGAGCACGTCGGCGCCGAACTCGTCGAAGCGGTAGGACGCGGCGCGGGCGCTGCGCCCGTGGCCGCGCAGGTCCACCGCGACGACCCGCCGGCCGGCCGCGAGCAGGGACCGGGCGAACCGGTCCCACGTGCGTCCGTCGCCGCCCATCCCGTGCACCAGCATCACCGGCACCGGGTGGTGGCCCGTCCTGGGAGCCGAATCCCGGTAGGCGATCGCCACACCGTTCGGCGCGGCCGTCAGCACACTGGTCTCCACGTCAACCGAGGGTACTCACTCGTAGACGCCCTCCACATGCCAGCGGTCGTCGACGTGGATCACCAGCAGGGCCCGGGACTCCTCGAGCCGCACCTGCAGCCGCGCCGCCGCCCGCGCCGCGGCCGGGTCCCACCAGTACTCGTCCACCGGCCACGGCCCGGCCCAGGCGTGCACCCGCCAGCTGCGGCTGCCCCAGCTCAGCCGGGTGGGATCGCCGCTGAGCAGACCGCGCTCGGTCACCGTCACCGGGGTGCCCGACGCGTCCTCGAGCGCGATCGGGGGCAGGGTGGTGAGCACCACCGCCGGGGCGGGCGGGGGCAGCCGACCCGGCCACGGCGCCGACGGATCCGTCGCCGGCACCCGCTCCTCCCCCAGCGGCACGAGGGTCACCCGTTCCAGCGGGCCACGTCCGCCGCTGAGCACCCCCACCAGCACGGCTTCGCCACCGAGCAGTCCCTGCACCCGCACCAGGGCGCGCCGGGCCCGTTCGTCCTCGTCGCCGACCCCGCCCCACAGGCCCAGCTGCAGCGCCCCCGCCGCCACCACCTCCACCGGTTCGAGCCGCAGCAGCACGATCCCGGCGGTGGGGCGGGTCGCGCTGTGCCCGGTGAGCCAGCCGTCGAGCTGCCAGCGCACCCGGTCGGCGGTGCCGTCCGGGGTCAGCGGTTCGGCGCAGCGCCACGTCCGGGCCAGCTCCTCACCGTTGCCGGTGCGGGCGGCCACCAGCAGCCGGGTGCAGGCCACCCCCGCCGCGGCCAGCCGGGTGTGCAGCAGCGCGGCGAGCGCCCGGCCGGCGAAGGCGGCCGAGTCGACCCGTTCGAGCGGCGGATCGCAGGGGCGCTCCACCACCAGATCGGGCGGCAGAGCACGACCGGACGGCGGGCGCTGCGGCCGTGCCCGTGCGCTGCGGTGCGCGGCGACGGCGTCCGCACCGAAGCGGGAGGCGACGTCGGTCGGCGACAGCGCGGCGAACGCCCCGATCGTGCGCAGACCGAGCCGTTTCAGCAGGTCCACCAGGTCGACGCGGTCCGGCGCGGTCAGGGACGGCTCCACGCAGATCTCCGAAATATTCAGGGGTGCAAGGAATTCCTCGTCCTCTCCGGGCGGGACGAGGCGGGCGTGGCGGGCGGCGAGCACCGCGGTGAACAGCTCGTCGGCGATGCCGACCTGGCATTCGACGCCGGTGGCGGCCACCTCGTCGACCAACCGCTCGGCCGCCGCCTCCTCGGAACCGAACCAGCGCACGACGCCGCGTGCAGCGAGCACCACCAGACCGGGGCGCAGCACCTCCACGCCGGGCGCCGCCGCGTCGATCGCCGCCACCACCGGCTCGAACAACCGCGCATCGCGGTCCGGATCATCCTGGGCGACATACAAATCCGGGCACCGAGCCTGAGCCTCCCGTCGCCGCAGGCCCCGTCGCACGCCGGCGGCCCGGGCCGGTGCGGAACAGGCCGCCACGCGGTTGGCCGAGATCACCGCCACCGGCGCCGTGGGCGGCAGGTCGGCAGCCGCGGCGGCGGCGATCGCCGGCCAGTCCGGGCACCACAGGGCCACCACCCGGGCCGGGCAGCCGGATTCGCTCACCGCGCCACCTCGACCGGGCGGGGCACACTCCCCACCCGCGCCGGTTCGCCGGGGCGCCACTCCACTCCGGTTCGACCGGCACACAAGTCTATTCGCGCCACACGGGGCTGGAAGGCCCGGCCCTGCGCGCGCACGGAAAGCCCGGTGCCGCACAGCCTGCCCCGGGCCGAGGCCGACAGTCCCCGGTAGCCGTGCACCGCGGCCTCGAGCCGCACGTGCGCTCCGTCCCACCGGCCGTCGGTGACCATCAGGGCCGCGCCCTTGCTGCGGGCCCGCGCAACCACCGCCCGGGTCCGCGCCGGCGGTACCACGGCGCCCCCGAGGCCGAGGACGACGAGGTCCATGCCGTCGAGCAGGACGGCGGCCACCTCCACCGGATCCGGTCCGGGCTCGGGGATCAGCGCGATCCGGCTCAGTTCGGCCCCCATCTCGGCGGCGGCGAGCAGGCCGAGGCGGCGATGCCCGACGACGGCGGCGTGCCCACCGGCGGCGGTGGCCGAGGCCAGCACACCGATCAGCAAAGACATTGCCCCGGAGAAACTTACGACGGATCCGCGGACCAGGCCCCCGTCCGGGAGCAGCCGTGCGAGCGGCTCGGGCACCGGAAGCAGCCGGTCGACCGGCACCGGGGACGTCGCGGGCTCGGCGGGGCGGGGACGAGCACTCTCCCCCCTCACAGGAATCGCGGCGATCTGCCGCCGCAACGCCTCGAGCCGTTCCTGCCGGGGGAGCCCCGCCGGAGCCTGCGACCCGCCCTCGACCGGAAACTCGGCCACCTCACCCACACGAACTCCCCTCGCCCTGCGCCGGCCGCGTATAGCACGGCCCACCGACAAACCGCGGGGAAGACGCGATTGTTCGAACACGTATTCGAACAGGTTCAGTAGACCCGACGGCGGGGCGCCCGTCAAGCGATGGCCCACCGCGGCATCCACTACCCTCGTCAAGGTGGCGGAACAGGAGCGAGCGGCAAGCGTCGTCGGCCCGGATCAGCTGGTGGCCGGACGTTATCGACTCGTCTCCAAGCTCGGCGGCGGTGGTATGGGCGCGGTCTGGCTCGCGCACGACACCCTGCTCGACCGGGACGTGGCCGTCAAGCAGGTCACCTCGACCGTGGGCCTGCCCACGGAGGCCGCCGAGGAGATCCGCCGCCGTACGCTGCGCGAGGGCCGGATCGCCGCCCGCCTCACCCACGAGCACGCCATCTCCATGTACGACGTCGCCCTCCACTCCGGCGAGCCGTGGCTCGTCATGGAGCATCTGCCCTCTCGCAGCCTCGCCCAGGTGATGAACATCGCCGACACCCTGCCGCCGCTCGAGGTGGCGCAGATCGGCACACACATCGCCGACGCGCTCGCCGCCGCCCACGCCGCCGGGATCGTGCACCGCGACATCAAGCCGGGCAACATCCTCGTCGCCGAGCGCGGCCGCGAGCTGGGCACCGTGAAGATCAGCGACTTCGGCATCGCCCGCGCCAAGGGCGACCACGACCGTTCCGGTGTGATCACCGGTACCCCCGCCTTCTTCGCACCCGAGGTCGCCCGCGGCAGCGATCCCACCGAGGCCAGCGATGTCTTCTCCCTCGGCGCGACCCTCTACACCGCAATCGAGGGCCAGCCACCGTTCGGCATCGACCCCGACTCGATCGCCCTGCTGCACCGCGTCGCCCGCGCCGAGATCATCCCGCCGACCCGGACAGGCCCGCTGACCGACGTCCTCCTCGCGATGCTGGAACCGGACCCCGCCCGCCGCCCGACGATGGAGCAGGCCCGGGACCGTCTCGCCGCGGTCGCCTTCGGGCCCGACGCCGATCCGGCACTGCTCCGCGGCCGGCCGATCCTGTCCGCCGACGGCACCGTCCCCGTGTGGGCGCGGCGCGCCACGACCCTCGTCGGTTCCCGGCGCACCGCGGGCACCGGGGGCACCCTCACCGGGTTGCCCGCAGCTCCCCACAGCGCGCCCCGCTCGATGTCACCGCGGGGCGTGCCCCGCTCGATGTCACCGCGGGGCGTGCCCCGCTCGATGTCACCGCGGGGCGTGCCCCGCCCTGCGGAGCTGCTGCACCGGCTGCGGCCCACCGGTCCCCCGCCGCGCACCACGCAGGAGAAGATCGTGGCGTTCGCACCGATGGCGATGGCGGTCATGGTGGCCGTGCTCGTTCTCGCGCTGATCGTGGCCCTGATCGTCGCGGTCGTCGTGAGCTGAGCTTGACCTTCGGGTCGGCCGAAGCTCGATGATGGGGCCGTGACCACCTTCCCAGACCTGATCACGATCGGCACCATGGCCCGGCTCAGCGGGCTCACCCCGGGAGCGCTGCGGTTCTACGGCGACTGCCGGCTGCTCGTGCCCGCCGTGGTCGATCCCGTCACCGGCTACCGGTACTACACGGTCGACCAGCGCGAGCGAGCGGTGACGATCCGTCAGCTCCGCGAACTCGACGTCCCGCTCGACGACGTCGGCCGGATCCTCGACGGCGATGCCGAGTCCGGTGCCGCGCTGCTCGACGAACACGTCGCCGAGCTGCATCGCCGGGCCGAGCGCGCGACCCGGCTGGCCTCCGCCGTCAAGGCCCGCCTCGTGACGCCGCCGACGGTCGTCGTGCCGGGCCGGCTCCTCGCCGACACCGTCGAACGCGTCTTTCCATCCGTCGCCACGGATTCGGAAATCCCTTGTCTGACAGGAATTCTCGTGGAGGTCGACGCCGGAGCGGTGGTCCTGACGGCGACGAACCGTTACCGGCTGACCACCGGCTCGGTGACGGCCGCGGCCCGCACCGGGAACCCGTTCCGCACCGTCGCCGACGGCTCCGCGCTCCGCGGGACCGCCGCGTGGCTGCGGGAACACGAGAACGTCGGCCTGGCCCTCGACGACGACTCGGGCGCGCTCACCCTCACCGGCGCGGACGGCGAGCGGCACCGCTGCCCGGCCGTCGGGGGCACCTTCCCCGACTACGGCAGCATGCTCGCCGCCCTCGACCCACCGGTCACGCGGGTGATCGTGCACCGAGACGCCCTGGCCGGGGCCGTGCGCGACGCCGCGGCCGGCACGATCGACCTGCGCGTGCGGGCGGCGGCACTCACCGTCGGCCACCGGGGGCACGACCGCGTGCTGCCCGCCGACGTCACCGGCGCCGACCTGGATCTCTCCTTCGACCGGGACGGGCTGGGAGCCGCCCTCGACACTGCCGTCGGCCCGGAGGTGCTGCTGGACATCGCCTCCTACGACCGGCCCGTCGTGATCCGTTCCGCTGCCGCCGGCGACCTCACCACCCTGGCCATGCCCGTCCGCCGAGAAGAACACCCGTGACCGCGACCCGACCATGACCGCCGTCGCCGGGGCGATGATCGCGGCGGCGCTCGCGGCCGGATCGACCGAGCGGCTGCCCACGCACGGAACTCCGGTCAGTCGATCCGCCGCCGGTGCGCCCACCGGGTGAGCGCATTGCGGTTGGACTGCTGGGTCTTGCGCAGCACGTTCGACGCGTGCGTCTCGACGGTCTTGACCGAGATCACCAGTTCCTCGGCGATCTCGCGGTAGGTGTAGCCGCGCGCCAGCAGGCGCAGCACCTCGAGCTCCCGGGGGGTGAGCGAATCGAGTTCGGGGTCGAGCGGCGGCTCGGGGACGCTCGAGCGGCCGGTGAACGAGTCCAGGACGAACCCGGCCAGGCGCGGGCTGAACACCGCGTCCCCGCCGGCGACGCGGCGCACCGCGTCGGCCAGCTCGGCCCCCGAGATGGTCTTGGTGACGTAGCCGCGGGCGCCGGCCCGGATCACCGCGATGACGTCCTCGGCGGCGTCGGAAACGCTCAGCGCCAGGCACACCGGGCCCTCGGTGATCCGCCCGAGCACCGCCACCCCGCCCCCGTCGGGCATGTGGACGTCGAGCAGGACCACGTCGGGGCGAGTGGCATCGATTCCCGCGACCGCTTCCGCGACGGTGCCGGCCTCGCCGACGACCTCCATGTCGCTCTCCCGGCCGAGTTCGGCGCGCACCCCCGACCGGAACACGGCATGGTCGTCGACCAGGAACACACGGAAACGGCGGGAGGCGTCGAGTGACGTCAAGTGGGCTGCTCCTCTGGATGGGCGTCGGTGCCCTCCCACTCTAGGGTCGTCGTCCGCTCCGGTCCGGCACCGGCACGGGGCATGTGGATGCGGATCTCCGTGCCCTTGCCCGGGTTCGAGCGCACACCGACCCGGCCGCCGCGACGCTCCACGCGACCCCGGATCGAACGGGCCAGGCCCTGCCGGTCCTCCGGCACCGCGGATTCGTCGAAGCCGACGCCACGGTCCCGGACGAAGACGCTCACCTGTTCGGGTTCGACCTCGACGAACAGGTCCACGCTGTCCACCCGCGCGTGCTTGGCCGCGTTGACCAGTGCCTCCCGGGTAGCGCCCAGCAGGGCGGTGAACGACTCGGCGGTCAGGTCCTCGTCGTCGCCGGGCACCACGTCGCCGACGATCACCGGCGCCACCGAGACCCCGTACTGGTCCTCCACCTCGCCGGCGATGGTGCGCAGCGCCTCGGCCAGGCTGGTGTGCGGGGTCTCGCCGCCGCCGAACAGCCAGCGGCGCAGCTCGCGTTCCTGGCTGCGCGCCAGGCGCAGCACCTCCTGCGAGTTGTCGGCCTGCTTCTGGATCAGGGCGAGCGTCTGCAGCACCGAATCGTGCAGGTGCGACGCGATCTCCTCGCGTTCCTCGTTGCGGACGCGGGCGGCGCGTTCCTCCTCGAGCGCGCGCCACATCCGCACCCACAGCGGCACCGACAGCAGGCCGGCCCCGACCAGCGTCACCAGCACCGCCAGCACCGACGAGCGCAGGGCCGCCACGTCGACCTGGGCGAGGATCACGACACCGAGCCCGAGCACGATGAGCGAGGCGCCGCCGACCACCCGCGCCCAGGTCAGCACCGTCGGGCGGGCGGGCAGGCCCAGCACCGAACGCGGTCCCTCGGCGTCGAACTCGCGCCAGACCAGCGCGGCGCCCACCGCCACCACGACGACAGGCGCGATCACCGAGCCCACACCGCCGTTGAGCAGCCACGAAAGCCCCACGGCCAGGCCCAGTCCGATGACCGCCAGGCCCAGCGCCCGGCGCCGCTCGGTGGGCGACGGCGGTTCGGTGTCCGAGCCCTGCGGCGTGAGCGCCCACAGCAACCCGTAGGCGACGATGCCGAGGCCGGCGAGCGCCGCCAGGACCGTGAACGCCACCCGCACCTTGAGCACGTCGACCCCGAGGTGGTCGGCGAGACCACCGGCCACGCCGCCCACGACCCGGCCGCCGACCCGGCGCTCGAGGCGGGGGGTGGGCAGGTGCGGGTAGGGAACCGGCTGCATACCTTCGATACTGGCACGCGCACCCCGCCCCGGGCATCGGGGACGAACCCTGAGCCGGCGGCCGCGCGCAGCGGCAGAATTCAGGGTCGGTCCCTGATGTGCGGCGGGGCGGCGGTCGAGAAGGATGTGCAGCATGAACACGCGAAGCTTCCCCGAGCAGCTCTCGGACATGTGGCGCACCCGTCCGGTCCGGCTGCCACGGCAGGGCCATGTCGCCGGGGTGTGCGCGGGCATCGGCGTGCGGTACGACGTGGATCCGGTGCTGATCCGCGTGGCGTTCGTGGTGTCCACGTTCTTCGGCGGCGCCGGCCTGGTGCTGTATCTGGCGTGCTGGCTGCTGCTGCCGCGCTACGGCGATCAGGTCTCCCCCGCCGAGTCCCTCGTCGGCCGGGGGCACAGCTCCGAATCGAGCACCAAGGCCCTGGTGCTCCTGGTGGTGCTGGCGGTCGCGGCCAGCGCCTTCGGCCCGATGGGCCCCGGGGTCGGCGGTTCCGGGTTCGTGAGCATGGTGCTGATGCTCGGCGGCCTGTGGCTGCTGTACCAGCGCCGGCCCGAACCCCCAGCGCTGCCCGGGGCGCCGCAGCTGTTCCCACAGAACCCCTTCCAGGCCCCGTTCCAGCAGAGCCAGTACCAGCAGGCGCCCTTCGCGCAGCACACCGCCGCCACCGGGCCCGCGCCGGCGGATCCGAACTTCTGGACGAAGCCGGAACCGGACTCGCCCCGGGCCGCCGGCACGGAGTCCCCCGAGGCGAACCCGGAGCCCCCGCAGGAGCCGTTGCTGCAGCGCCCGACGCCGCCGTCCTGGGATCCGCTCGGCGTCGCACCGTTCGCCTGGGACCTGCCCGAGCCGGCGCCCGCGCCGTCGGTCGTGCCGGCGAAACAGCCCCGCTCACGGCTCACCACGACGGTGCTGGGCCTGGCGGTGCTCGCCGCGGCGGCCGCCGGCGCGGTGGCCTCCGCGGGTGAGGTCGCCTGGCTCACACCGGCGCGGATCGGCGCGATCGCGCTCGCGGTGATCGGACTCGGCCTGCTGTTCGGGGCGTTCCTGCACCGCGGCTACGGACTGCTGGTGGTGACGGGCCCGCTGCTCGGGTTCGTGGTGCTGGCCTCGCTCGTCGGGCCGATCGACACCTCGTCGTGGGGGGAACAGCTGTACTCGCCCCGCACCGCCGCGGAACTGCAGCCGGCGTACTCGGTGCAGATGGGTGCCCTGCAACTGGACCTGCGCGGGCTCGAACTCACCGGGGACGAGACCGTCACCGTCGAGACCCGCTTCGGTGCCACCGAGATCATGCTGCCGAAGAACCTCGACGTCGACGTCGTCTGCACCGAGCGGGCCTCGAACCCGTGCATGATGCAGGGCCTCGACGGCGGCGACGACGGCGTCGGCGGACCGGTCCTGACCCTGAACCTCGACACCGCATTCGGCAACTCGGAGGTGCGCCGTGGCTGACTTCGACACCGACCCCACCGACCCCACGACCGGCACCCGTCGGCGGGGCCCGTCGATCCTGATGCTGCTGTCCGCGATCGCGGCGCTGGCGGTCAGCGGGTGGGCGCTGATCGGGCCGTTCTCCCTCGAGCCGCTCGCGAACGTCGAATTCCGCTGGCTGCTCGTCGCGCTCGCCGTCGTCGTCGGCGCGGCCCTGGTGTTCGCGCCGGGCAAGAAGAAGCGCTGACACCCCGGAACGCACTGCGCCCTTCGGATCGGATCCGAAGGGCGCAGCCGCGTCTCACTCCCACTCGATGGTGCCCGGCGGCTTGCTCGTGACGTCGAGGACGACGCGGTTGACGTCGGGGACCTCGTTGGTGATGCGGGTGGAGATCCGCTCGAGGGTCTCGTACGGCAGCCGGGTCCAGTCCGCGGTCATCGCGTCCTCGCTGGAGACCGGGCGCAGCACGATCGGGTGGCCGTAGGTGCGGCCGTCGCCCTGCACGCCCACGCTGCGCACGTCGGCGAGCAGCACCACCGGGCACTGCCAGATCTGTCCGTCGAGGCCGGCCGCCGTGAGTTCCTCGCGGGCGATGGAGTCGGCACGGCGCAGGATCGCGAGGCGTTCGCCTGTGACCTCACCGATGATGCGGATGCCCAGGCCCGGTCCGGGGAAGGGCTGGCGGCCGACGATCTCCTCGGGCAGGCCGAGTTCGCGGCCCACCGCCCGCACCTCGTCCTTGAACAGCAGGCGCAGCGGCTCGACCAGAGCGAACTGCAGATCCTCGGGGAGACCACCGACGTTGTGGTGGCTCTTGATGTTGGCGGTGCCGGTGCCGCCGCCGGACTCGACGACGTCCGGGTACAGGGTGCCCTGGACCAGGAACTCGACGGTCTCGCCGTGGGCGGCGTTCTCGCCGAGCACCTCCGACACGGCGCCCTCGAAGCTGCGGATGAACTCGCGGCCGATGATCTTGCGCTTGGTCTCCGGATCCGTCACGCCGGCCAATTCCCGCAGGAAGGTCTCGGCGGCGTCCACCGTGACGAGCCGGGCCCCCGTCGCGGCGACGAAGTCCTTCTCGACCTGCTGCCGCTCACCCTCACGCATCAGGCCGTGGTCGACGAACACGCAGGTCAGGCGGTCGCCGATGGCGCGCTGCACCAGGGCCGCGGCCACCGCGGAATCCACCCCGCCGGACAGGCCGCAGATGGCACGGCCGTCACCGACCTGCTCGCGGATCTGCTCGATCAGGGCCTCGGTGATGTTCGCGGCCGTCCAGGCGGCGGGGATTCCGGCGATGTCGTGCAGGAACCGGCTGAGCACTTGCTGGCCGTGCGGGGAATGCAGCACCTCGGGGTGGTACTGCACGCCGGCGAGACGGCGCGCGCGGTCCTCGAACGCGGCGACGGGGGCGCCGGCGCTGCTGGCGGTCACTTCGAAGCCGGCCGGCGCGGCGGTGACCCCGTCGCCGTGGCTCATCCACACCGGCTGCGTCGCGGGCAGGCCGTCGTGCAGGACACCGCCGGTGACGGACATCTCGGTGCGCCCGTACTCGCGGTTGCCGGTGTGCGCGACGGTGCCGCCGAGCGCCTGGGCCATGGCCTGGAAGCCGTAGCAGATGCCGAACACCGGGACGTCCAGATCGAACAGCTTCGGGTCGAGTTGCGGCGCCCCGTCGGCGTAGACGCTGGAGGGGCCGCCGGAGAGCACCACGGCGAGCGGCTCACGGGCCGCGATCTCCTCCACCGTCGTGGTGTGCGGCACGACCTCGGAGTAGACCTTCGCTTCGCGGACGCGGCGGGCGATCAGCTGCGCGTACTGGGCTCCGAAGTCGACGACGAGGACCGGCCTGGACTGCTGGGTTTGCGACACCCGAACAGTCTAGAGGCCCGGTCCTCGCCCAACGAACGGCGGTTCGGGTCAGGCGACGCCGGAGGTGGAGCCGCTGCGGACCTCGACGATCGGCAGCGACAACGCGCCCGGAGCGCCCGCGGGCACCACCGGCTTCTTCGGGGCGATCGGGTCCAGCCGGCGGTAGCCCTCGCCCTGGGCGGGGCGCAGGTCCTGCTCCCCCTTGTTCGGCCACAGCGCCGCCGCGCGCTCGGCCTGCGCGGCGATCGTCAGCGACGGGTTGACCCCGAGATTCGCCGAGACCGCGGCTCCGTCGACGACGCTCAGCGTCGGATATCCGTACACGCGGTGGTACGGGTCGATGACGCCGTGCTCGGGGTCGGTCCCGATCACGCAGCCGCCGAGGAAGTGCGCGGTGAGCGGGATGTTGAAGATCTCCCCCCAGGTGCCGCCGGGGACGCCGTCGATCTTCTCGGCGATGCGGCGGGTGGCCTCGTTGCCGACGGGAATCCACGTCGGGTTGGGGTGCCCGTGGCCCTGCCGGCTGGTGACCTTGCGGCGGCCGAGCAGGCCCTTCTTGGTGTAGGTGACGATCGAGTTGTCCAGGTTCTGCATGACCAGGGCGATGATGGTGCGCTCGCTCCAGTCCTTGACGCTGAGCATCCTCCCCATCTGGACCGGGTTCCGCGCGGCCTGGCCGAGGAACTTCAGCCACCGCGGGACACGGCCGCCGCCGTCGGTCATCAGGGTCTGCAGCAGACCCATCGCGTTGGAGCCCTTGCCGTAGCGGACGGGTTCGATGTGGGTGTCCGCGGTGGGATGGAACGACGAGGTGATCGCCACCCCGCGGGTGAGGTCGAGTTCCGGATCGACGCGCATCTTGCCGGCACCGACGATCGATTCGGAGTTGGTGCGGGTCAGGTGCCCGAGCCGGTCGGACAGCTGCGGCAGGCCGCCGGTGTGCTTGAGGTGGTGCAGCAGGTGCTGGGTGCCCCAGGTGCCGGCGGCCAGCACCACGTGCCCGGCGGTGTAGGTGCGACGGTTCTTCCGCTTCCATGCGCCGGTGCGCTCGGTGTCGACGTCCCATGTGCCGTCGGCGGCCCGGCGCAGGCCGGTGACCGTGGTGAGGGGGACGATCTCGGCGCCGGCGCGCTCGGCGAGCCCGAGGTAGTTCTTCAGCAGCGTGTTCTTGGCACCGTGCCGGCAACCGGTCATGCACTCGCCGCATTCGATGCAGCCCGTGCGGTCGGGGCCGACACCACCGAAGTACGGGTCGGCGACGGTGCGGCCGGGCTCACCGAAGAACACGCCCACCGGGGTCTGGATGAAGGTGTCCCCGACGCCCATGTCCTCGGCGACGGATTTGACGATCTCGTCGGCGGGGGTCATGTGGGGGTTCTGCACCACGCCGAGCATGCGACGGGCCTGGTCGTAGAACGGGCTGAGCTCGTCGTTCCAGTCGGTGATGTGCGCCCACTGGCTGTCCTGGAAGAACGGGGCAGGCGGCTTGTAGAGGGTGTTGGCGTAGTTGAGGGATCCGCCGCCGACGCCGGCGCCGGCGAGAATGAGGACGTCGTGCAGCAGATGGATCCGCTGGATGCCGAAGCACCCCAGCTTGGGCGCCCACAGGAAGCGCTTGAGATCCCAGCTGGTCTTGGCGAAGTCCGCGTCGGCGAAGCGCCGGCCGGCCTCGAGGATGCCGACCTTGTACCCCTTCTCCACGAGCCGCAGGGCCGTCACACTTCCGCCGAACCCCGATCCGACGATGAGGACGTCGTAGTCCGTCGCGCGCTGCTCACCCACCGAAACACCTCCATGACGCTGGTTGTTACTCACCAGTATGCACAGACTCGCTGTGACCACTGCCACAAGGGTGCCCTAACTGTAACCTCGAGTTCTAGAAACCGCAGGTGGGCGCCGAAAACGGCTGTGGCCGAATGTCACATCACGTCGATCGGATCGAAGCGATGTGACATTCGGCCCCAGCGGAAGAGGGGGACGGCTACGCGCGGACGGTCAGGCCCACCTTCTGGAACTCCTTGAGATCCGAGTAGCCCGACTTCGCCATCGCGCGGCGCAGGCCGCCGACCAGGTTCAGCGAGCCGAACGGGTCGTCGGACGGACCGGCGAGCACCCGGTCCAGGCCCGGGCGCTCGTCGTAGGCGACCTGCAGCAGCGCGCCCCGCGGCACGGACGGGTGCGCACTCGCCGACGGCCAGTACCAGCCGCGGCCCGGCGCCTCGGCCGAGACCGCGAGCGGGGCCCCGAGCACGGCGGCGTCGGCACCGCAGGCGATGGCCTTGGCCAGATCGCCCGAGGTCTCGATGTCGCCGTCGGCGATGACGTGCACGTACCGGCCACCGGTTTCGTCCAGGTAGTCGCGACGGGCGGCGGCGGCATCGGCGATCGCGGTCGCCATGGGCACGCCGATGCCCAGCACCTCGCTCGTGGTGGTGGCCCCGGCCGTCGAGCCGTAGCCGACGATGACGCCCGCCGCGCCCGTGCGCATCAGGTGCAGCGCGGTGCGGTGGTCGCTCACACCGCCCGCGACGACGGGCACGTCCAGCTCGGAAATGAACGTCTTGAGGTTCAGCGGCTCGCTCTCGCCGTGGGCGACGTGCTCCGCGGAGATGATGGTCCCGTGGATGACCAACAGGTCGATGCCCGCCTTCACCAGGTGCGGGGTCAGCGCCCGCGCGTTCTGCGGGCTGACCCGCACGGCCGCGGTCACGCCCGCGTCGCGCACCTGCGCGACGGCGGCGGCCAGCAGGTCGGGCTGCAGCGGGGCCGCGTGGAGCTTCTGCAGGTGGGCGATCGCCGCAGCCGGGTCCGCGTCGGACTCGGCGATGCCGACGAGCCTCTCGATCTCGGCGTCGACGTCGGCGTGCCGGCCCCACAGGCCCTCACCGTTGATGACGCCGAGACCGCCGGCCCTGCCCAGCTGCACCGCGAAGGACGGCGAGACCAGCGCGTCGGTGGGATGGGCGAGCAGCGGGATGTCGAATCGGTACGCGTCGAGCTGCCAGGCCGTCGACACCTCCTTCGAGGAGCGCGTCCGGCGGGACGGCACGATGTTGATGTCGTCCAGCTCGTAGGTGCGTCGGGCGGTCCGCCCCATGCCGATTTCAACCAGGTCGCGCACGCGCGTCCCTTTCTTCTCAGGTAGATGCCCCCGCCGGACACTCCGGCGGGGGCCCGATCGCGGACTCGGTGCTCTAGCGAACCACGTAGTTCGGTGCTTCGGCCGTGATCGTGATGTCGTGCGGGTGGCTCTCCTTGAGACCCGCCGCCGTGATCTGCACGAACTGTGCCTCCTGCAGTTGTTCGATGCTGGCGGCACCGGCGTAGCCCATCGCGGCGCGCAGACCACCGATCAGCTGGTGCGTCACCTGCTGCAGCGGACCGCGGAACGGCACGCGGCCCTCGATGCCCTCGGGCACCAGCTTGTCCTCGGAGAGCACGTCGTCCTGGAAGTAGCGGTCCTTCGAGTACGACTTGGCCGCGCCCCGGCTCTGCATCGCGCCGAGCGAACCCATCCCGCGGTAGCTCTTGAACTGCTTGCCGTTGACGAGGATCAACTCGCCGGGCGACTCGGCGGTGCCGGCCAGCAGGGAGCCGAGCATGGCCGTGGAGGCGCCGGCGGCGAGAGCCTTGGCGACGTCGCCGGAGAACTGCAGGCCGCCGTCGGCGATGACCGGGACGCCCGCGGGCTTGGCGACCGCGACGGCCTCGAGGATGGCGGTGATCTGCGGGGCGCCGACACCCGCGATGACGCGGGTGGTGCAGATGGAGCCGGGTCCGACGCCCACCTTCACGGCGTCCACGCCGGCCTCGATGAGCGCCGCGGCGCCCGCCCGGGTCGCGACGTTGCCGCCGATGATCTGGACTCGGTCGCCGACCTCGGCCTTGAGCTTGGCGATCATGCCGAGCACACCCGCCGAGTGACCGTGGGCGCTGTCGACCACGAGCACGTCCACCCCGGCGTCGGCCAAGGTCATGCCACGGGTCCACGCGTCGTCGCCCACGCCGACCGCGGCGCCGACGAGCAGGCGACCGTCACGGTCCTTGGTGGCGTTGGGGTGCTGCTCGGTCTTGACGAAGTCCTTGACGGTGATCAGGCCGGTCAGGCGGCCCTGTCCGTCGACGATCGGCAGCTTCTCGATCTTGTGGCGGCGCAGCAGCCCGAGGGCGGCCTCGGCGGTGACCCCCTCCTGCGCGGTCACCAGCGGCGCCTTGGTCATGACCTCCGAGACCGGGCGGTTCTGGTCGACCTCGAAGCGCATGTCCCGGTTGGTGATGATGCCGACGAGCTGGCCGTCGTCGTCGGTGACGGGCAGCCCCGAGATGCGGAAGCGCGCGCACATGGCGTCGACCTCGGCGAGCGTGGCGGTCGGCTTGCAGGTGACCGGATCGGTGACCATGCCGGCCTCGGACCTCTTGACGGTCTCGACCTGCGCGGCCTGCGCCTCGGCGGAGAGATTGCGGTGCAGGACGCCCATGCCGCCGACGCGGGCCATGGCGATGGCCATGCGCGACTCGGTGACGGTGTCCATCGCGGAACTGACCAGCGGAACGCGGAGGCGGATGTCCCGGGTCAGCTGGCTCGACGTGTCCACCTGGCTCGGGATCACGTCCGACGCGGCCGGAAGCAGCAGCACGTCGTCGAAGGTCAGACCCAGCATGGCGACCTTGTTGGGGTCGTCACCGCCGGTATGCACGTGCCCTCCGGTACTACTCATGCGGTTCGGACCCTCCATGACGCGTCGATACGGTGCGGGCGGGTGGGCCCCGGCCCGGCAACGGTGATTACGGAACACAATGTCGTGAAAGACAATGGCGTGAGCGGTGCGCACATTCCCCGGACGCTCCGAGCAACGATGCCCTGCTCGTGGACTATCGTATCGGTTTACCGGAACAGGCACACACGCGCATCCGCACGCGTGGATCTGCCCGCGTACACCAAGCCCAGCGGGAAGTCCACGGTGTGACGGCTGGCGCAGACCCCGTCGGACTGCGTACCGTGGAGTCGTGCGTGATCAGTTGCCTCCCGGTCTGCCACCGGACCCATTCGCTGGAGATCCCGACGATCCGTCCGCCGCACTGGACGCGATCGAGCCGGGTCAGCCACTCGACCCTGCCGAACGGCTGGCCGTCGAGGAGGATCTCGCCGACCTCGCGGTCTACGAAGCGCTGCTGTCGCCGCGCGGCATCCGCGGCCTGGTGGTGTGCTGCGAGGACTGCCACCAGGACCACTACCACGACTGGGACATGCTGCGGGCGAACCTGCTGCAGCTGCTCGTCGACGGTACGGTCCGGCCGCACGAGCCGGCCTACGATCCCTCCCCCGACGCCTACGTGACGTGGGACTACTGCCGCGGCTACGCGGACGCCTCGATGAACGAGGCGCTGCCGGTCGACCCGTACGGCCTCGACTCCTAGAAGAAGCCTCCGCACGACGGGAAGGGCCCGCCGGGACGAATGTCCTGGCGGGCCCTTCCCGTCGTGCCTACGGCGAAGGCGGGGGAACGACGGTGGGGGGCGGGGGAACGACCGTGGAAGGCGGGGGAACGACGGTGATCGTCTGGCTGATCGACTGCTGTTCGAGTGAACTCGACGGCGCCGGCGCCGAGGCCGACGCGGTCGTCGTCGGCGAGGCCGTCGGCACGGTGGTCGGCTCCGTCGTCACCGGAGCGCTCGTCGGTCCGGTTGTCGGCTCTGTCGTGACCGGCAGCGGTTCCTGGGTGGGCACCGGCTGCGACGACGTCGGCGGCGGCAGGAGATCGACGCTGGGCTCCTCGGTGGACGTCGGCGGCACGGTTCCCGTCCCGGGCGTCGTGCCGGCGATCGTGGGATCCACCGTCGACGGGGTGGTCGCAGTGGTCGGCACCGGCGCGGGAACCACCGGCGCCGACTGGGCCGGGGGGATGGGCAGCACGGGTGGGGGCGGCGGCGGAAGGAGCTGGCTCAGCTCGGTGGTGAGCCGCTGCATCCAGTCGCCCAGCTGGTCCCGCTGGCCGGCGTCGGTGACCGACCCGGAACGCTCCTGTGCCGACTGGAGCAGTTCCTGGGCGCCTTCGGTGTCGCCGACGGCGAGCCGCTGCTCGGCCTCCTGCAGTGTCGAGGCGGTGTCGATCCGGGCGACCGTCGACTCTGCCTGCTCGCTGAAGACGACCTGCTTGACGCTCCACAGCGGGTCGCCGGGTTCGGCCTGGTAGGAGACGGCGGTCGCGCCGCCCACGGCGATGGCGATCAGGGCGGCGGCACCGGCGATGGGACGGATCAGGCGAAGCTGGGTGCGGGACCGGGACCGGCGCTCGGCGAGCGCGTCGCGGGCACCGATCTCTCGGTTGACCGCGGCGACGATCTCGTCCAGGTCCGGTTCGGAAGGAAGAGGGTCGGCGAGGATCTCGGCACGCCAGCCCGCGAGGAGCGTGGCCAGCTCGTATTCCTCGGTCGTCTCGGTGGGCACCGGTCCGTCCCCGGAGATCGCGTCGATGAGGGCATCGTCACGGCGCACTGCCGCAATGTCCACGGGGGTGCCGTCGTCGGCGAGATCGGCGAAGAAATCGTCATCCGCGCCGTGCTTCCTACCCATTTCTCTCACCTGCTCTCGTCACTTCCTTCTTCAGTCGGGCGATGGCACGGTGCTGCGCCACTCGAATGGCCCCTGCCGTACTTCCCACCGCTGCTGCCGTTTCTTCCGCGGACAGGCCCATCACGAGCCGCAGGATCAAGATCTCCCGCTGCTTCTCCGGAAGCGTGCCCAGCAGCTTCTTCATCTGCCGGCTCGTCTCCGAGTTGAGTGCCTGCTCCTCCGGACTGTCGTCCAGCGACATCGACTCGGGTACCTCCGCGACCGGGTCCGCCCGGTTGCGGGCGGCGCTGCGGTGCGCGTCGGCGACCTTGTGTGCCGCGATCCCGTACACGAATGCCATGAAGGGGCGTCCCTGGTCCTGATACCGCGGCAACGCCGTCATCACGGCCAGGCACACCTCCTGCGCTACGTCGTCCGCGGAGAGCTGGCCACGCTCCGCGGATCCGACCCGCGCCCGGCAGTACCGGACGACCAAGGGCCGGATGGTCCTCAGAACCTGAGCGAGAGCCGTCCGATCCCCCTGCGCAGCCGCAGCGACAGCGGAGTCCAACTCCTCACCCATGACAGTCATCGATTGCGCAAGTCCTGGCGTTACAAAGTGACACGACCCCCCGGCCGGGTGTGCTTCCACTCGCAGTGGAACACCCCCAGACTAACGACACGACCGGACGGAACGGACGCACGGATGACTTCTAGGCCCGGATCGTTGCGAATCTCCCGCCGCGCCGGACGATGAGGGCGGCCGACTCGTCGCGCAGGCGCCGGGCCGCATCACCGCCCCCCAGTCCGTCCCACAGCATCGAAGCAGCCCAGCGGAGCGGGACCAGACCGTGCGCGGTGCTGCGATCGAGCACGTCCAGGCACAGGTCGCGGGCGGGGGTCGGATCGGACTCGCCGGTCCACGAGGCGGCCTGCAACAGGTCGGACTTGATCAGGTGCCGGACCGAACCGCTGCGCTCGGCACCTGCCGCTGCGGCAGCGGAATGACGGCGGGCGGTGGCGAAGTCCCCGGAGGCGAGCGCGGTCTCGGCGGTGACCCAGTGCAGGCGCACGCGCTGGCGCCGGAACGCCTCGGGGTGGACGCCCCCCGCTTCGTCGAGACGTGCGGCGCAGCGGTCCAGCAGCCGGGCGGCGAGCCGGAGCCGGCCGCACCCGAGCGCGTCCGCCGCCAGGCCCGTGAGGGCGTCGCAGTGAGCCTCGACGGCCCACGGGCAGTCCGCCGGCGCGCCGGCGAGCGCCGCGACCGCCCGGCCGTCGAGGACGGATGCCTCACGATGCCGGCCGAGCTGACGCAACAGCGACGCCTCGGTGCTCGTCGCGAGGGACGCGAGCGCTCCGCCGGGGCCCGTGGCGCGGCGGAGCCGGGTCAGTTCCGCCCGGGCCGCGCTGTAGCGGCCCTGCCCGCCCAGCGCGACGGCCCGGTGCCACGACGCGACGGGATCGCCGGTGAGGGGCAGGGGGAACAGGCCGGGCCGGGCGCCGAATGCCGCCGAGGCGAGTGCGGACGCGTCGGACGGAAGGGCGATGTCGGGCACGCGCTCATGATCGCACCGCATCTCCCCCTCCCGACGCGGAGGTGGTCCGCATTCCGGGAAATATGCACCGGGGGCGCATGAATTACTCCGCACGACACTTGTGCTGCATCCGGTTGAACATTGGGTTTACGGCCTGTTAATTGCGGACATGGCGCCTGTACGCAAACCCGCGCACGCCGGGCCCGCCGGCCCCGGCATTCTTGCCCCCGAGGCCCGGACGGGTGCCCTTCCGCGCCGGCGGCAGGGCATATAGTCCCTGATCCGGGCTGTTCCGGACACCGGACGGAGCCTCGAGCGGTCGAGGCGCACAACATCAAGACACAATCACGAATCGACCCCGATGTAAATATTTCGGTGGTTAATTCTCGCGGATCGGGATATGGAAATTGCCACTCCGCGAAACTGTTGACTCCATTTCGGCGGCCCCTTTACGGTTACGAAGCCTGAATAATTGCTTTGGGGGGAAAGACCTTCCGCCCACGGTCCGCTCGCCCCAGGCGAGCACGCTGCAAAGGAGTGCCCCATGCCTGCACCGAACCACTTGCCCGGACCCAACGCGGACGTCTGGGATTGGCAGATGCACGGACTGTGCCGTGGGGTGGACTCCTCGATGTTCTTCCACCCGGACGGGGAGCGTGGCCGGGCCAGGGCGCAGCGCGAGAGCCGGGCCAAGGAGATGTGCCGGCAGTGCCCGGTGATCGTGCAGTGCCGGGAACACGCTCTGGCCGTGTCCGAGCCGTACGGCATCTGGGGCGGCATGTCCGAGACGGAGCGGGAGATGTACGCGCGGCACCGACGACGGAGGGTCGCGGTCTGACCGGCCGCGACCCCCGGGACGACGAAGCCCCGCACGGAAGTTCCGTGCGGGGCTTCGTGCCACCCGGGCCACCGTTACGCGCGGCCGGCCCGGGCGTTCGGATCCCTAGTGCGCGTGGCCGTGGCCGTGACCGGCCTCGGCCTCCTCCTCCGGCTTCTCGACGACCGCGCTCTCGGTGGTCAGCACCATCCGTGCCACCGAGGAGGCGTTGACGACCGCGGACCGGGTCACCTTCACCGGGTCCACGACACCGTCGGCGATCAGGTCGCCGTAGGTGAGGGTGGCTGCGTTGAAGCCGGATCCGGCCGGAGCCTCGCCGACCTTGTTCACCACGACCGCCCCGTCGAGGCCGGCGTTGCTGGCGATCCAGTACAGCGGGGCCGTGAGGGCCGCGCGCAGCACGGCGACACCGGTGGCCTCGTCGCCCGAGAGCGAGTTCTCGAGCGCGTCCAGCTCACGGGCAGCCTGCACCAGCGCCGAACCGCCGCCGGGCACGATGCCCTCCTCGACCGCTGCCTTGGCCGCGTTGACGGCGTCCTCGACACGGAACTTGCGCTCCTTGAGGTCGGTCTCGGTGGCAGCGCCGACCTTGATCACCGCGATGCCGCCGGAGAGCTTGGCGAGCCGCTCCTCGAGCTTCTCGCGATCCCAGTCGGAATCGGTGGCCTCGATCTCGCGGCGCAGCTGCGCGACGCGGTTCTGGATGTCCTCCTGCGTGCCGGCACCGTCCACGATGGTGGTGCTGTCCTTGGTGACCACCACGCGTCGGGCCGAACCGAGCAGGTCGAGACCGGCATCCTTCAGGGTCAAC
Organism: Rhodococcus sp. YH1; assembly: GCF_009939605.1. Lineage (NCBI taxonomy): Bacteria > Bacillati > Actinomycetota > Actinomycetes > Mycobacteriales > Nocardiaceae > Rhodococcus > Rhodococcus sp. YH1. Next base: position 34,431 of record NZ_WVTE01000231.1, read on the forward strand.
CCGATGTCGGCGTTGATGACGGTGCCGGCGGTGACGACGGCGAGATCGTCGAGGAACGCCTTGCGGCGGTCACCGAAGAACGGCGCCTTGACCGCGACGGCCTTGAGGGTCTTGCGGATGGAGTTGACCACCAGGGTGGACAGCACCTCGCCCTCGACGTCCTCGGCGATGATCAGGACCGGCTTGCCGTTCTCGGCGATCTTCTCGAGCAGCGGCAGGAAGTCGGGCAGGGAGCCGATCTTGTCGCGGTAGATCAGGATGACGGCATCCTCGAGCACCGCCTGCTGTGCGTCGATGTCGGTGATGAAGTACGGCGAGAGGAAACCCTTGTCGAACTGGACGCCCTCGGTGACGACAAGCTCGGTCTGCAGCGTCGAGGACTCCTCGACGGTGACGACGCCGTCCTTGCCGACGGTGCTCAGGGCCTCGCCGACCATGGTGCCGATCTCCTCGTCGCGCGAGGAGACGGTGGCGACCTGGGCGATGGCTTCCTTGCCCTCGACCGGGGTGGCGGCGGCGAGGAGCGCCTCCGACACCTTCTCGGCGGCCTGGGCGATGCCGCTGCCGAGCGCGATGGGGTTGGCGCCGGCCGCGACGTTCTTCAGGCCGGCCTTGATGATGGCCTGAGCGAGGACCGTGGCGGTGGTGGTGCCGTCACCGGCGACATCGTTGGTCTTGGTGGCAACGCTCTTGACCAGCTGGGCGCCGAGGTTCTCGAACGGGTCCTCCAGCTCGATCTCCCGGGCGATGCTGACACCGTCGTTGGTGACGGTCGGACCGCCGAACGCCTTGGCGAGCACCACGTGCCGCCCACGCGGGCCGAGGGTGACCTTGACGGCGTCGGCGAGCTGATCGACGCCACGCTCGAGTGCCCGCCGCGCGGTCTCGTTGAACTCGATTTGCTTGGACATGTTCTCCGACTACTCCTGGAACGAAGGATCCGGAACGGATTCCGCCCCGGGTCCGAGACGGAACTCCGGGGCGGAATGCGTGCGGCTTACTTGGCGACGACGGCCAGCACGTCGCGAGCCGACAGGATCAGGTACTCCTGGCCGGCGTACTTGATCTCGGTTCCGCCGTACTTGCTGTAGATGACGACGTCGCCTTCCTTGACATCGAGGGGGATGCGCTTCTCACCCTCGTCGTCCCAGCGGCCGGGGCCGACGGCGACGACGGTGCCCTCCTGGGGCTTCTCCTTCGCCGTGTCCGGGATGACCAGGCCGGAGGCAGTCGTCGTCTCGGCCTCGTTGGCCTGGACGAGGATCTTGTCCTCGAGCGGCTTGATGTTCACGCTCGCCACGATGAGCCCTCCACTTTCAGGGGTTCGATGGTCCGAGGCCTCTTGTCGTCCTCGGACAGGGTTTGTTCAGTCACCACGGTGACTCCGCGCGCAGTCCCGTCGTCGCGGGTGCCGGAACTCGCTCGGCGTCGACTAGCACTCTATACACGCGAGTGCCAGCGCTCAAGGGCAGCGGGTGCTGAATGTCCCCGTGTCGCCCCGGGCGCCCCATGCTGCCATCGAAGGCCCCTCGGCCCCGGGCGGCCCTCCGGTCGACCGCGCCCGCCCGGCAACGACGGCCGGAGGCCGGCCCCCGTCCGCCCATGAGCCGGGCCCGTCCGCAACCGAGGAGACCGAATCGTGACCATTCGTATCCGGGAGATGCCCGGTCGGCCACCCCGCCGGGCAGCGGTCCCCTCACAGCCCACTCCCCCGCCACTGTGCTCGCCCTGCGAGCCGGAAGAACGCCTCCGAGCTGGCACAACAGCGGCGCTGCCGGACTCGGCCCGCCTCCGCCACCGACGTCCGGCGCCCGGTCCACGGGCGGGGTAGCCGGGCCTGCGGCGCGGCCGGACGGACGGGGATCGCCAGTTTTCGACGAGCGCTCGCGGCCACCCGTCTGTTACGTTCGGATAACGGAGACCGAACGCGTGACCATTCGGTGACATTGCGGCCTCGTCCGCGTCACTGTCCGCCGGTCACGCACGGGAGGGGAACTATGCGCACGTCGCTGGGGATTTCCACCGGCGCTTCCGGAGTGGGCTCAGCCCTCGTCGTCGAGGGGTCCGGGGATCGCACCACCGAGTACCGATTTCTCGCCGCCGATCCCGACGCAGCCGGGGATCTGGGCGACCTCGTCATCGATGCCCTCTCCCTCATGAGCACCCAGATCGACGGCCACGCCGTCCCCGACGCCGTGGCGGTGGCCTACCGCACGCCCGAGCACGCGGAGGCGATCCGCTCCGCGGCGGTGCGCGACGGCCACATCGTCCACCTGGTTCCGGAGACGACCGCCGTCTTCGCCTACCTGCACGGCACCGGCCTCGTCGACACCGCCGACACCCTCGCCGTCGCCGACCTCGGGGCATCGGGATTCACCGTCTCCGTTTTCGACCGACGGTCCGGATCGGTGCTGCGCTCGGCCCGGACCGGGGACGTCGGGGGCGACGCCGTCCGTGGCCGCGTCTACGACCACGTGCGCCGCCAGATCGGCCGCACCCGCGGCCGCATTCCGATCGACACCGCCCTGTTGACGGTGCGCTGCCAGGGCGCCCTCGAGGCCCTCGGCTCCGCGTCGGCCACCAGGGTCGAACTCGGTGACGCCGGCCCCGCGGTGCCCCTGACCCGCGCCGAACTCGACGAGATGGTGGCCGATCTCGCCGACACCGCCGCGGCGTTCACGCGACGGATCTGCGGCGGCACCGAGCCGCGGCCGCAGATGCTCGCCCTCGTCGGCGGCGCCGCGGCCATGCCGGCTCTCGCCGGAGCCGTGACCTCCGCGTTCGCGGGGACCGCCGTGACGGTGCCGGAACCGGCCACGGCAGCGGCCCACGGTGCCGCGCTGCTCGCCGCGTCGTCACGCCTCGCGTCGTATCCGCCGGTGGGCGCCTCGGCGCCGACGCCGAGCACCCCCGGGGGCAAGGTCTCCGGCGCACTCGCCGGGGCGCTAGTCGTCGGTGCGCTCGTCGCCGGCTACGCGACCGACCGGATCGCGTCCGACGACACGCCCGTCTCCCCCGCCGGCACCAGCGACCAGGCCACCACCCAGCCTGCGGCGGCGGTTCCCGACACCGGACACACGCAGATCCCCTCCGAGGATCCTCACGCCACCGTCACCACGACGGCTCCGGACAACGGTTACGCACGCACGCCCGCGCCGGACCCCTACCCCACCGGGTCGCTACCCCCGACGAGCACCTCGGCGACGACCACGCCGCCCAGCACGCCGGAGTCGACCACCACCGACCGGCCCGAGTCGCCCCCGGAGGCCCCGGGCACCGACCGGCCGTGGCAGTTCCCGGGAACCCTGCCGAGCGTTTCGTTGCCGACCGTCCCGCTGCCGACACCGCCCGGTACGACACCGCCCGAGAGCACGACACCGAGCCCGACGACGTCCGCGCCGACGACCGAGTCCGCACCCGCCGAGACGACGACCGACACCTCCTCGACCGCCGCCCCGGCGGAGGGAACGACGAGTTCGTCCCCGTTGCGCATCGAACCGTCGCCGGTCGGCTGAGCCGCACCGGCCGATCCCCCGCAGCGGACGGTCAGGCCGGCACCTGAGCGATCTCGACCGGCAGCCCGGGGTCGGTCCCGACGGTGAGCGCGGACGGCTGCGCACCTCCGGCGATCAGGTGCGCCCCCAGCGCCGCGATCATCACCCCGTTGTCGGTGCACAACCGCGGCCGCGGCACCCGCAGCGTGATCCCCGCGGCGGCGCAGCGCTCCTCGGCGAGTTCCCGCAAGCGGGAATTGGCGGTGGCCCCACCCCCGAGGACCAGGGTGTCCACGCCCACATCCTGCGCGGCCCGCACCGCCTTCATCGTCAGCACGTCGGCCACCGACTCCTGGAAACCGGCCGCCACGTCCGCGAGCGGGACGGGCTCGCCGGCGCGCTCGCGCGCCTCGACGAACCGCGCGACGGCCGTCTTGAGCCCGGAGAAGGAGAAGTCGTGCCGGGCGTCGCGCGGCCCCGTCATCCCCCGCGGGAACACCACCGCGGTGCGGTCGCCGTCCTGCGCGGCCCGGTCCAGCGCCGGACCGCCCGGAAAACCCAGCCCGAGCAAACGCGCCACCTTGTCGAAGGCCTCCCCGGCCGCGTCGTCGACCGTGGTGCCGAGCTCGACGATCGGCGTGCGGCCGAGGTCCTCGACGTGTAGCAGGTGCGTGTGCCCGCCGGAGACCAGCAGCGCCACGCACGGCGGCATCGGCCCGTGCTCGATCGTGTCCACCGCGACGTGCCCGCCGAGGTGGTTGATCGCGTAGAACGGCACGTCCCACGCCGCCGCGTAGGCCTTGGCTGCGGCGACACCGACGAGCAGCGCACCGGCGAGGCCGGGACCGATCGTCACGCACACGGCGTCGGGCTTGGCGATCCCGGCCGCGGCGAGCGCCCGTCGCATGGTCGGGACGATCGCCTCGAGGTGTGCGCGGGACGCGATCTCCGGGACGACGCCGCCGAACCGGGCGTGTTCGTCGACGCTGGAGGCCACCTCGTCGGCGAGCAGTTCGAGGGTGCCGTCGCCGACCCACCGGACGATGCCGACGCCCGTCTCGTCGCACGAGCTCTCGATGCCCATCACGATCACGACTGTGACTCCTTCCGCCGGTCCGGCCGGCACATGGTGTACGCGTCGGCGCCGCTCGGCTGGTAGTACCGCTTTCTGGTCCCGACGATCTCGAAACCCTCCCGGCGGTACAGCGCGATCGCCGCGTCGTTGTCGGTGCGCACCTCCAGGAACACGGGGCCGCCCCAGGCGTCGGCCGCCCGCAACAGCTCGGCGAGCAGCGCGCCACCGACGCCGCGGCGCCGCTGCTGCGGGTCCACACCGATGGTGTGGACCTCGGACTCCGGATGGATTCCGGTGCCGAGACGGGCGAGACCGGCGTAGCCGATCAGCCGGCCTTCGTCGTCGCGGGCGGCGACGTAGTGGTTCTGCGGCGCCGCCAGCTCGGCGCGGAAGGCGCCGGCGCTCCACGGGTCGTCGCCGGGGAACAGGATCCGTTCCAGCTCGGCGCACCGTGCGACGTCGGACGGCTGCAGCGCGTCGACGAGGGGAAGCGGGTCGTGGGGGCTCATTTCTTCTTCCGGTCCGCCGTCTCCACCGCATCGGGCCGGCGCAGGTAGAGGGGCACCAGGGGCTCGGGCTCCACCCCGGCGAGCAGGTCCGCGACGGCGACGGCGACCAGGCCCGCCGGAGACGGTGTGGCCACCGGATGTGCGGGCAGCGCGAACAGGTCGGTGTGCGGGCGGGACCCGGCGATCCGCAGCGACGGCTCCGCCTTCAGCTCCGCCGGCTTGCACACGCCCGGCCCCTCGACGCGGTGGCCACCGGAGTACCGCGCCCAGTACACCTCGCGGCGACGGGCGTCGGTGACGACGAGCAGATCACCGTCGCCGTCCGTGCCGTGGACGTCGGCCGCGATCGCGTCGAGGCTGCACACGCCGTGCACCGGCACGCCGAGGGCGTCGCCGAAGGCCGCGGCGGTCGCCATACCGACGCGCAGGCCCGTGAACGGGCCGGGGCCGACACCGACGACGACGGCGTCGAGGTCGGCCGGCGTGTGGCCGGTGGACGACAGGCAGTCGAGGATCTGCGGAGTCAGCACCTCGGCGTGGGCGCGTGGATTGTCCGTGACCCGCACGGCCAACGTCTCGATGTCGACGCCCCCGCGTTCACCGCCGTCGTCTACCCGGACGAGACCTGCGGTGACAGCGGGGGTGGCGGTATCCACGGCGAGAACGAGCACGAGTATCCAGAGTACCGCCGAGCGCGGCGGTCACCCCACCCAGGACCAGGTGGCGGTGCGCACGTCCGAGTCCGGTTCGCGGCGCAGCCGCACCCGCAGGTGCCGCTCGGTCAGTGTCTCGACCAGCCCCTCACCCCATTCCACGACGACCACGGCGGCGGTCAGGTCGGTGTCGAGGTCCAGGGCATCGAGTTCGTCGAGGGCGTTCGGACCGTCCCCGAGGCGGTAGGCGTCGACGTGGATCATCCCCACGGGTTCGCCACCGGCGCGATCGCCGGGGCGATGCTCGCGCGCGATGACGAAGGTCGGCGAGGTGACCCGGCCCTGTACCCCCAGGCCCGCGGCGATTCCGCGGGTCAGGGCGGTCTTCCCGGCACCGAGAGGACCGTCCAGGACGACGAGATCACCCGCGTGCAGTTCGCGTGCCAGGCGGCGGCCCAACGCCTCGGTGTCCTCGACCGTGGGCAGCTCGGCATACTGCTCGGTGCGTGTGCCGGTGGAGCGATCGTCACCCAATTGCGGCGCGCCTCCTGCCGGCGTCGTGGGCGAACCCGCGCTGGATGAGCCGGTCCAGCGCACCGACGACGACCTCGGGGAACTCGAGCTGGACCAGGTGCCCGGCCCCGCGGACCCGCTTGAGCTCGACGTCCGGCAACGCCGCCGCGAGCTCCTCGGAGCCGGAGAACGGGATGATCATGTCGGCGTCCCCGCACAGCACCAGCACGGGCACCTGTCCGAGCACCGGCAACGCCGCCGACTCGTCGTGCAGTTCGAGGGTGCGCAGGAAGTTCACGATGGTCAGCACCGAGGTTTCCGCCAGCATCCGGTCGGAGAACTCCACCAGCTTCGGGCTGACCACCGTCCCGTAGGACGCGGCGCGCAGGATCGGCGCGATGATCGCCTTGGCGGCCCCACGGGCGTACTGCACGAACCCCGGCGCGGTGCGGGCCAGATGCCGGAACGCGTCGATCACCGGGTTCTCGAGGTTACGGCCGATGCCGGTCTTGGTCAGCCCGGCGGCGGTGGTGGCGAGCAGGCCCACCCCGACGATGCGTTCGTCGAACAACTCCGGGCGCTGGGCGGCCAGGGCGATGGTCGTCATCCCGCCCATCGAGTGCCCGACCACGACCACCGGGCCGGTGGGGACGACGGTGTCGATGACGGTGCCCAGATCGCGGCCGAGCTGGGCGATGGTGCAGGACTTCGACGTCGACACGGCGGATTCCCCGTGGCCGCGCTGGTCGTAGAAGACCATCCGCACGTCCTTGCCCCACCGCTCCTGCAGGTGGCGCATCTGCAGATGCCAGGACTGCATGCGCAGGCAGTACCCGTGCACGAACACGATCGTCAGCGGCGCCAGGGCCGAACCCACCTCCCGGACGGCGAGGTCGACGCCGTCCTCGGTACGCACGGTGCGCTTGGGCAGCGCGAGCATCGCGTCGAAGTCTTCCTCGCCGTAGATCTCGTGCGCGGGCAGGCCCGCGGTGCGCACCGCGTACAGCCCCGCGTTCGAGCCGAGCGTGGCCAGGCTCGCACCCAACAGCCCCAAACTGCCCAACAGCGTCATCGCTGCTCGCCTCCTCCGCCACCGACGTAGGTGCGGACGGTGCGCCCGCCCACGCCGGTGACCACCTCGTAATTGATGGTGTCCAGTAGGTCGGCCCAGTCCTGCGCGGCGGGCTCGCCATGGCTACCGTCACCGAAGAAGAACGCGGTATCGCCTTCTTTTACTCCGTCCCCGTCCGGTCCGAGATCGACCACGACCTGGTCCATGCACACGCGGCCGAGCTGCGGTCGGCGGCGTCCGCCGAGCTGCACCTCGAACCGGCCGCTGAGATTACGCCGGATTCCGTCGGCGTATCCCATCGGCAGCAGGGCCACGGTGGTGTCGGCGGGCGCCACCCAGCGATGCCCGTAGGACACTCCGGACCCTGCAGTCACCTTCTTCACCAGCGCCACCCTCGTTCGCAACGTCATCGCGGGCCGGAACCCGAAGTCCCCGACCTCGGGGATCGGGGACAACCCGTACATCGCTATACCCGGTCTGACCATGTCAAAACGCAGGTCGGGGCGGGTAACGGTCGCTGCCGAGTTCGACAGGTGCACCACCTCGGGCTTCATGCCGTGGCGGCTCAGGTCGGCGACGGCCTCGCGCAGCCGGTCCCGCTGGCAGTCGATCTCGGGGTGGTCGAGTTCGTCCGCGTGTGCGAGATGGGAGAAGGCGCCGCGCAGCCGGATCGCCCCCTCCGCCCGGGCCCGGCCCAGATCCCGCAGGAACGCCGGCCACTCGTCCCGTGCCACGCCGTTGCGGTTGAGGCCGGTGTCGATCTTCGCGGTGAGCACCGCGGTCACACCCGTCTCCCGAGCCGCGGCGACGATCGACGCGAGATGCCGCGTCGACGACACCCCCAGCTCGACGCCGGCGGCGATGGCGGGGGCGAAGTCGGCGTCGACGGTGTGCAGCCACGACAGCACGGGCGCGTCGATCCCCGCGCGGCGCAGCTCGAGCGCCTCGGTCAGGGTCGTCACCCCCAGCTCCCGCGCGCCGGCGGCGAGCGCGGCCCGGGCCACCGGGACGGCACCGTGGTTGTACGCGTCGGCCTTGACCACGGCCATCACCGCCGCCTCCCCTGCGTACTCCCGCAGCCGCCGCACGTTCTCGGCCACGGCGTCGAGGTCGATCAACGCCTCGGCCTGCGGCAGGTCGTGGTGGAGGTGGTTGCGGGGTCGGGGTTCGGCCGTGGTCATGAATCTCGATCCTGCCACTGCGGACGAAGTGGCCCGCAGCACGGTGGCAGGTGTCGGGATCACGATTCGGCCATGCCCCGCAGGCTCCGCACCGCCGCGGGCACCCGATCCAGGATCGCGCTCGCCGAAGTGGGGGCGGCCCAACCGGGTTCACCGCCGCGCGCGGCGAGATCGCGACCGCCGCGAGCGGCGAGATCCGCGGCGGTGGAGTGGGCGCGCGCGCCCGCCGCGGCCGCGAGATCCGGAGCCATCCCCGCGGACATCAGTGCCCCGATCATCCCGGACAGCACGTCGCCCGCGCCGGCGGTGGCCGCCCACGACCCGCCCGCCTCGTTGACGAACACGTGCCCGTCCGGGTTCGCGATCAGCGTCGACCGGCCCTTGAGCAGTACGTGAACCCGCCAGTCGGCGGCCAGTGCCCGCACCGCCGCCACCCGGTCCGGCTCGGGCCGGCGTCCGGTGAGCCGCGCGAACTCCCCGGCATGCGGTGTCAGCAGGGTCGGAGCCCGCCGGCCGCGGACCAGGTCCGGCTGCCGCGACAGCAGCGTCAGCCCGTCGGCGTCGACGAGGACGGGAAGATCGGTGGCCAGCACGTCGCGCAACGTGTCGGCCGCCTGGTGATCGGTGCCGCCGCCCGGCCCGATCACCCATGCCTGGACGCGGCCCGCCTCGGCGAACGACGGCGCGGCCACCACCTCGGGGAACCGGGCCAGCACGACGGGGGCGGCGCTGCCGGCGTAGCGGACCATGCCGGACGTCGCGGCCACCGCTGCGCCGGCGCAGAGCACGCCGGCGCCCGGGAACCGGGCGCTGCCCGCGACGATGCCCACGACGCCCTGGCTGTACTTGTCGTCGTCGGCGCCCGGGACCGGCCAGATTGCTCCGATCTCGGCGGGCTCGGCCGCCACCATGCACGGCGGCGGCAGCTCGAGACCGATGTCGACGAGCTCGACCCGCCCGCACCGGGTGGGCGCGAGGGCGTGGACCGGCTTGTAGGCGCCGAATGTGACGGTCACGGCCGCGGTCACGGCCGGCCCGTCGACGGCGCCGGTGTCCGGGTCGACGCCGCTCGGGGTGTCCACGGCCACGATCGGGGCGGTGATCTGCTCGACCACCGCGGCCGCGGCCGGGCGCAGCGGGCCCCGGCCGGAGATGCCGACAACGCCGTCGAGCACGAGGTCCGG